>JBEKJA010000490.1:0-2831 GCA_050011475.1 Syntrophales bacterium | reverse complement strand
TTGTATCAACTCAGTGATCAGCCTGATTTTTTCAAGGTCATCACGTGTAGGGAGGGGCTCCATTCGATCGATGTGGTTTGCGGTCTCATACATGTCTGCCGGCACAAGCAGCACGGGAACCCCAAATCTCTCGGCCTGTGAGATAAGATTGGGTGCAGGCGTGATATTGTTTGTCAGAATAATGGCAGCACATTTGCTTTCAAGAGCGGCAACGATCATATCGCTTCGGTCTCCACTGGTAATGACCAGTTTGCTTTCTTCCGCAAAATGGGGGCTCTGCATGGCCACACTGACTGACATGGCACCGATGAAGATATGCTTCACAGGGCGATCTACCTGTCCCTCCCCCGTGAGGATTTTTGCGAAGAGGCGTTCCGCCAGGTATCTTACTGAAAAGTACATCAACTCTTTCCTGTAAGGGATAACTCCAAGAATGGGAAAGCCAAGTTCCATGATCTTCGGCAGTTGGACATCCCTGAAATCATCTGGGTTCGGGATTCGATTGATAATGATTCCCTTGAAATCGATATGGTTCAGTGGAACGTATTTTTTCAGGAAGCTGAGATCATCCATGATCATATCTTCTTCACCCCCTGCCACAATCAGCAAAGGAGCATCAAGGTATGAAGCGACGGAGATGGGATCCAGATGAATGGAGACACCATAGCTGAGATCCCGCCCTCCTTCAACAAAGAGCAGATCCTTGTCGCGGCCGAACATTGCGGCGAGCTCGATGATCCTTTCCCTTGTTGAATCTTTATCCAGCATATACAGAAGCTTGGAGTGATGAAATCCTATGCTCATATCTTCCGGGTTATCGACGATATTGAACAGGTTTACCATCAGTGCCGCATCATAATCCCAGAGGCGCTTTTTTCTATAGAGAAGACGCTCTCCAAAAGGTTTCATATAACCGACTTGTTTCTGCAGTACACGCGCCAGACCAATAATTACACTTGTCTTGCCGGCATTTCGACGCATGGAAGCAACGATGAGTTTTTCCATAGCTCAGCTCTCCTTGGATAGAATGATTCTCACATCCACGGCTTTGGCTCCGTCGCCCTGATCATAGACAACCAGGGGATTAATTTCAATATCGGATATGACCGGGCACTTCAGAATTACAGCCCCGACCTTGACTATAACATTGATGATGGTGTCGATATCCCTCGTTCTTTCTCCGCGCACACCAAGCAGTATGGGATAGGAGCGAATTTGTTCGATCATGCTCAGAATCTCGCGCCTGGGTGCGGGATAGGCCCGGAACATCACGTCCTTCATGACTTCGACATAAATGCCTCCAAGGCCGACCATGACTATGGGTCCAAAAATCTTATCTCTGCGGGCTCCGACAATCATCTCTGTGCCTGGCAACACCATCTCGGATATCGTGACCCCTTCGAGCGATGCATTAGGAACTGCAGCCCGGCAATTCTGGAGTATAGCTCCGTATGCATCAATTACTTCCTTTTCATTTTCCAGATTCAGTGCAATGCCTCCCACATCACCCGGATAACCGATCTTCTTCGCTGCTTCCACAGCAGTTGGGATGGATGGAGCCCTTATCGTACCGGGAGTCCTAATGCCGGCTATGTCCATGATTTTCTGGGCTTCATGGGTGAACAGAAAACTGCGTCCCTCGAGAATGACCTCTCTGCATATTTGATCAATTGCTTTTGTATCGAGGTCAATGTGAATATCTTCTTCGGAAGGTTCCGAGATATAATGTTTATAAGCATACATGGCACCCAGGGACGAAACGGTTTCATACAGGTCATCCGAAACAGGGATGGATCTTCTCCGGGCAGCCTGTTCATAGATTGAAGTCTTTTCTCCGCCTAACAATGTGAAAACGAGAGGTTTGCCTGCCTGTTTGAATTTGTAATAATTCTCATCCACGACGGCATGAAGTGAGTCAGCGGTGAAAAACCCCGTTTCGCAGTATATGCCGATTGCCGCATGGATATCATCGTCCTTCAAAGCAACATCGAAGGCGTGGGTGTAGTCCGTCTCCAGGGCCTGCCCGGTCATGTCTATGGGGTTTCTGGAAGAACCGAAGGCGGGGATAATCGGTGAGAAAATGTCCTTGAGGTGCTCCATATTATCGTAAAGTCTGATACCATATTTCTCACAGGCGTCCGATGCAATGACCCCTGCACCGCCGCCATTGGTGATGATCACGGTATTCTCACCCGCAGGCAGGGGATTATCGGCAAGAAATTTGCTCCAAACGAAGGCATCCCGGGTACTTTCCGCCCGCATGGCACCGCATTGACGGGCTATATCATCAAATACCTCATCCGAACCGGCCAGAGAGCCTGTATGGGAAGCAGCGGCCATAGCGCCGCGCCTGGAGCGGCCCGACTTGATGATGACAACCGGTTTAACCCTGGTGGCATCCCTCAGTACATTGATAAATTTCTCACCATTACGGATACCCTCGATGTAAAGAAGAATCACTTGCGTACTTTTATGCTGGATAAGATAGCGCATCAGGTCCGATTCATCCACGTCGGACTTGTTTCCAACGGAAACAACGGCAGAGAGGCCGATATTATCCACTACTGCCTGTCCAACCATTGTCAATCCAAGGGCACCGCTTTGTGTGATCATGGCAAGGTGGCCTGAAGGAATGTTGCCGTCGACAAAAGTGGCATTCAAGTTGGCGGCTGAGGAGTATATCCCGAAAACATTGGGCCCGAGAATTCGCATCCCATGTTCAATAGCGTAACTTGCAATACGCTGCTCTTCAGCCACATTACCGATTTCCGAAAATCCTGACGTGATAACAATGGCATATTTGACCCGCTTCTCAGCGCACTGCTTTACAA
>JBEKJA010000489.1:0-3016 GCA_050011475.1 Syntrophales bacterium | reverse complement strand
ATGGGCTCAGCTGCACTGCTTGCAAAAAATTTCAAGCAGAAGGTTCTTGTTCTGGAGAAGGCCCCCTTTATCGGCGGTAGGACCCTCTCATTCGTCTTCAAGGGAGACAAAGCAACCGTCGACGGCTTGGAATTGGATCGTCAAGGCTTTGAGCAGATGTGGAATTATGTAAGTGCCTGGGCCTTCACCCCAGAAGGTATGCCCACACTGGATGAGATATTCAAGAAGGGCCTTGCGGATGGTTATACCATGGATAGCGGGCATGGCCTGTTCTGGGGCCATAAGGGCCGGATTGCGTTTCTCCTTAACTACCTCGGCGTACCCGTAGAGATCCCTGTCAACACGGGATTCGCCTTCGTCGATTACAAGAGGAATAAGTTTTATCAGGTTGCGAAGAACCAGCCTTACCAGTGGATGACGCCGGAGGGGTTCAAAGCGACAATGACCCAGCTGCGAGATATGGCTATGACGGACCTAGGAGCTGTGCCCAAGCTGATGAACATCTCTCTGCAGCAGTGGCTGGAAGAGCGGGATATTCATCATGAAGCATACGACTACATTAAGAATCTCGCCGGCTCTCAGACGGCCAACAATGTGCCGGCCATTACCCCTGCGGGGGACTTCCTCGGCTATCAGGCCATCGCCAGGGATATTGGGATGAATCTCGTGGACGGCTCCGTCGGGACCATCTCCAACCCCGGGATCACGGCCATTCCCCTAGCAATGGAAGAAAGCCTGATTGCCAACGGCGGTGAAGTCTGGAGGAATTGCCCGGTGGAAGAGGTTATCATTGATAAACAGCGGGTGAAGGGCATTTCCGTCAGGACGAAAAAGGGCCTGGAGACGATCTACGCCGATAAGATCGTCTGTAATGTGCGGCCTACCCAGATCTTCCAGTTTATTCATGCCCGGCATTTCGACCAGGAGTGGGTAAGGACCATCCGGAAAGAGTTCTGGTCCCCGGGGCTGCTCTCCGCCATTATCGGCATGAAGCGTGACGTATGGAAGGACAAGGGCATCGATGAGCGCAGCTTCGTCTTCATGCCCGGCTGCATCAGTAAATACGAGGGCTTCGAAGGCGGGGCCATGGACGTGGTCATGTGGAACATGGCCTCCAGTGCCGGGAAGAGCGTTGCCCGCCCGAGCATTTGCAAAGAGCCGGGCCGTGCGCCCGATGGAGAACGCGATTTCTGTTTCTCCCTGCCGCAGCTTGATTTCGAAATGCGAAACCCGGAAAACGTCAAACGGCTCACCACGTTCTGCGAGGCATGGTTCAAAAGGACCTGGCCCACGTGGAAAGATGATATGAAGTTCTGGATCTGGACACCTGCCGACCGGTGTTACGGTGACTGGAGACCCGTTGGAACACAAAGACCGGACGTAATATCACCCTGGGTGGAGGGTCTGTACTTCGTCGGCGACCAGTATGGCAAGCGTCTCTGGGGAGGGACGGTGCGGCTTTATGTGCCACCATGTGTGTCGATGCCATGATGAACACCTACCTGGAAGAGGAAATCTTTCCACCTTATCATCGCGGCACTCCAAGACCCAACACCTGGTAATGGAAAAAACCCAAAGCCCGCAGGCTGACTTAACACAGAATGCGGGCTTTTTATTCTATTTCATCGAACAGATGGCTGGAATCAAAAAGTGATCTGCGAAGATTCAAACAGGCAAGCCGCGGCAATCAAGACACCTTTCACAAAGATGATAGGCATACGCTATCCCATCATTGGCGCCCCGATGTTTCTCGTGACCACGGAAGAGCTTGTTGTAGCAGTCTGCAATACCGGAGCCCTGGGTACACTGCCCCTGCCAAACTACAGAACCATGGAGCAGTTAAAAGCAGCACTGAAGCGGATCCGCCTTGGAACAACCATGCCGGTCGGCATCAATATACATCTTTCGGGAAGGTTTCCATGGAAAGAACAACTGCATCTGTGCCTCGATTACGGGATTCGTTTCTTCATAACAGTGCTTGGTGATCCTGGGCTCATCGTCAGCGATGTTCATGCACAGGGAGGGAAGGTTTTTTCCAGCGTGGTTTCCCTTGAACACGCATTGAAGGCCTCCGAAAAAGGGGTTGATGGCATTATCGCTGTGGGAGCCGGAGCCGGTGGGCATGGCGGGACCGTGCCTGTTCCCATCCTGGTCCCCTACCTGAAAGAAAAGACCGGATTGCCAATCGTTGCCGCGGGCGGGATCAGTACCGGTGCCCAGATGGCATCCGCCATGGCAGTCGGGGCAAGTGCAGTTATGGTGGGGACACGCCTTATTGCTGCCCGAGAGGCTGGTGCCTCTGATGCATACAAGAAGGCCGTTGTCGAAGCAGGCCCTGAAGATATCATATATACCGATAGGATAACAGGAGACCATGCAAACTGGCTCGCCAACAGTATAGCAAATTTCCAGACGCAGCCCAGCCTCAGCTCAAAGCGGTGGCGCGACATCTGGAGTGCGGGCCAAAGCGTTGCGCAAGTTAAAGCCATACAGCATGCAGCCGTCATCATTCAAGAAATCGCTGAAGAGTACACCCATGTCTGCCAGGACCTGCAGACCACTCTATCTTAGTGGGCAAGAGTTCATACACAGATGTGAATGAGGAGGAGTTTAAACCGAGGGGAACCTGAAGAAACTATAACACAGGAGGAGAAAGATGCCGGAAAAATACTGGGAGGATTTTGACATTGGCTTCCATTTTAAAACGCCATCCATAACGGTTACTGAAACCCACGTAGTAAATTGGGCGGGACTTACCATGGACTTCTATCCGCTTCATACGGATGAGGTATACGCCTCTAAGACGGTTTTTAAAAGCCGTATCGCCCATGGACCCCTGATATTCGGTCTTGCGGTCGGTCTTGCAGCCCAGGCGAAAATAGAGGGCGGGGCCATGATTGCATGGATGGGCACCGATAACATGCGCATGTTCGCCCCGGTGCGACTGGGCGACACAATTACTGTGCATATTACAGTTAAGGAAAAAAAGGAGACGGCAAAAGCTAGCCAGGGGTTC
>JBEKJA010000488.1:0-2652 GCA_050011475.1 Syntrophales bacterium | reverse complement strand
AAATATCTCCTAATTCCTCCCTGTGGGCAATTTTCTCTGCCCAGTACATCATCGAGGATAAAGAACTTGTATCAAATAGTTCCTGATCTTTATCAAGAAGGATGATACCCTTATAGTATAAAGTTTTCGCGAATGACATGAGGCCGAAAAACTCAAACATGTCCATTCCATATTCATCGAGCATAGCTATACACTTCATGGCATTATAATGGTCATGAAAACCATACATGAGCGGCATGAATAAGTTGGCTGCAGAACTGGAACAAATATACGTCTCAGTTCCATTGTCTTGGAATTTCATCAGGTCCTTGTCACCAATAGGGCAGGATACACACGCGATACGCCGAACCTTATGTTCGAGATAGACTTCTCTAGGTACTGCGGCTAACGATTTGATAAGACCCAGTTCCTGCCATTCCTTCAAGTAAGGGTAACCGCGGATTGTATTGCACAAGTCGTTATTCAATTTCATATACTTAGTTTGATCGGCGACACGGATGCCGCGAGTGCCTTTCACAACAATGGCCTTGAGGTTTTTATCACCCATAACTGCCCCGAAGCCGCCGCGTCCGAGAGTTCCAAGCCGGTCAATAAAAGCCATGGAAAACGAGACTCGGTTCTCACCCGCAGCGCCTATGGATATAATGCCCGCTCTCAGGTCGATATCTTCCTGAAGGACCTCATATGTTTCTGCTACACCCATGCCTACTAGGTGTGAAGCGTTACAGATCTCCACATCATCATCAACAATCTTCAGATATACGGGGGATTTTGACCGACCCTTAATCACTATATGATCGTATCCTGCATTTTTCAGCATGCAGCCAAACATGAGGCCACCCCCACCGCACCACCCAATCCTTCCACTGCCAGGAAACTTTGTTATGCCGTACACACGAGATGAAGCGGGAAGGTTCGTCCCCACTGTCGGGCCTGCACCTATTACGATGATATTTTCCGGTGAGAATGGGTCGCATTTAAAGGGTATCATATCATACGCAAGTTTTATACATAGACCGATTCCGCCACCGAATTGTTCTGCAAGGGTCATATCCATCGGAGTTTTCTCGACAACCCCATCTGTCAGATCTACATAAAGTATTTTTCCAGCGAACCCGTAGGTATTCATTTCTTTATCTCCTGTCTCATCTTCGTCAGTGCGTCATAGAAGCAATGGTCAGCACAAACACCACACTTCGTGCATTCATGAGTAAAGTTAATCTCGCACTTGATACCGTTCAGCATAACAAGTATTCGCGCTGACGAAGGATTGAAAGATTTCGTATAAAGCATCGAACAAGCCAGTTGGCACCTCAGGCAGCCGGAACATTTTTCAGGTGTGACCTCTATTTGATACTTAGCCAACTTTTTAGATCCCCTTTTTTTTAATTCAAGGTGATAAAATGTATCATACTTCAAGTTAGGATTCTGAAATACTTAATAAGGGTAGAATTCACAAAAATCGAATTATTTTATTTATTTCCGTTTGAAGGGTAGGAAGCATTTTGCCAGGAATTCAGCACTATTTTGCTTCAACTGCCGATTGCGAAGGCACGTCCAGACGGATGGCCTCTACCGGGCAATCCATGGCGCAGAAGCCACAGGAAATACAAAGTTTCGGCTCTTCAAGTGCGGGGTGCTCATGCTTATCCTTTCCATTGCTCTTCAGTTCAAGGCAATGGACAGGGCATCCCTCGATGCATATCCGGCAGGAAACACATTTTGGGATATCAATGACGGGTTTCGGCCATTGGGAAAGTTTATGTATATGCCGGCAGGCAATTTCCCGTGAATCCTCTACAGCATCCTGAGGACAGATTCGCCCGCAGGCCCCGCAATCGATACACAGGGAGGGGTTGATAATATGGACGGCTTTCCGTTCCCCGCTGATTGCTGTCACAGGGCAGAGCCTGACACAGGCAGTACAGCCGCTGCATGTATTGGTGATTCGATATGCCATAAATACCTCCATGATCGGCCGTCGTGATATCAATTGTTTATTCTGGTTGGGTTTTGTAATTTCTCTTCCCTGGGTTTACCTGTCTGGGGATCCCAGCCAAACTGGATCCAATAGTCGCTTCGCATTTTCTCGAAATCCATGCTTCTTCCCTTATTGGCCCCTTTGTTCATAACGGGTTTACCGAGCATCCGATCATTCACCCTGATGGAGCAGGGATCGACTCCTTGCTTGATATTAAAAGCTTGTTTGAGGGTTTGAATTCGCTTGCCGATTTCCATATATTGTTCAGGAGTCTTATTCCATCCCGTCGCAGCGTTCAACCATGCGAATGCTGGCAACCGTTTTGCTCCTATCATAAGACCGAACATGCATAGTCCTGCGCCGTTTGCCACGTTCAGGTACTTGCTGCATGCAGCTGCCATAATGGCCTTTTTCTCGTCAGGGATGTATTTACGGCCTTTAGCATACAGGGGTGTTGCTTTCGGAAGGCCTTTCACTTCTTTCCAAAGTTGGTACATCTCATAGTACAATTGTGCGCCGATGGTATGGCGGCCAGGGGCCGGTTCTACAGCGTAGTGGACGCTGTAACCTGGATCATTTCGGCCGTCGTGCATGGGCGCCTCCTGTCCGCCAACGTGCATGGCAAACTGCCCGGCGTTCTTCCCGATCTTCTCTGCCGCCGCTTTCGATCC
>JBEKJA010000487.1:0-2922 GCA_050011475.1 Syntrophales bacterium | reverse complement strand
CCCTGAAAAAACTGCAACATAAAAAACGACGTGACCAATTGAAGGATTTTGCCTCACCCGATAGTGAATGGGATGCCTTGTAAACATAAGAGATGGATTGGAATTCAGGATTTTTTACTTCTTTTTTTCAGACTATCCAAAAACTCTGACATGTAAGCTTTGCGCTCATCACGAGAAAATAGCAGTGCGCTGATATCAAACTCCAAGTCCAGAGCAACGCGGTCATCAAGCCATGGAACAATCTGGGAAACTTTCTTTATAGCCTCAATCACCTTGGAGGAGCGCCTTGCCAGCTCCTCTGCCATCAGGATTGCCTCCTCCATAAGCCTTTCAGGGGATGTAACTTTATTTACAAGTCCAATCCGCCAGGCTTCCTGGGCTCCAATCGGTTCCCCAAACATCGTAATTTCTTTGGCTTTGACAGGTCCCACCACCCGACTGAGCGGCTTGAAAAGAGGATTGAGTCCAAATTTAACTTCAGGATGACCAAAAATGGCACTTTCAGAGGCGATAATAAGATCGCAGACCGTAGCGAGGTTAAATCCGCCTCCAAGCGCGATACCTCCGACCGCGGCAATGACCGGCTTTGGAAATGTATAGATTTTCTTTAAATAGGAAACTATGGATTTAATATATTTTTCGACTTCGTCGTCATTCAGAGCTGCCATCTCATTGATATCCATTCCAGCGGAAAAAACATAGTCCCCACCAGTCAGAATGATGGATCTTACCTGCGAGTCATTTTCAAGCTCACCGAAACACTCCGTCAACTCTTCGCGCATATTCATGGATAAAGCGTTCATTTCCGATGGACAATTCATCGTAATGATCGCATAACCCGACAGCTTTTCTAGAAGGATGGATCGGTAGATCATGACCCGTGAACCGATAGATAACTGAGAGCGGGACTGTTCGATTCCGCTTCATTCACCTGTTTTGCCAAAGCAGTCTTAAGGCCCTGCAACAGGTAGTCCCATACCGTATTACGCGGTGCTTTAGGGTAGACCAATTCCGGTTCACCCTCCAATCCGGCCATTTTGGAAGCAAGCCTCACTGCATAGCGCTGATCTCCAAGCTCATCCACAAGGCCTGCATATTTCGCTTGCCTCCCCGTGAAGATACGGCCATCCGCAATGCTTCTCAATTTTTCTTTGGGAATATTTCTGCTTGTTGCAACATCGCTTAGAAACTGCTCGTGCGTATCATCGACAACGGACTGAAGCAGCTTTCTTTCTTCCGGTGTCATCTCTTTAACCGGTGATCCTATGTCCTTGTACTTTCCACTTTGAATGGAGCTTGCTTTCAGCCCAATCTTCTTTAATAGCTCCTGTGCATTGGCAAAGTGCATAATTACAGAAATGCTCCCTGTGATCGTGCCCGGGTTGGCAACGATTCGTTCTGCGCCACATGCAATGAGGTAGCCACCGGACGCAGCAACCGAGCCCATGGATGCAACGACATGCTTCTTTCTCTTCAGCATTTTTATGGCTTGATAAATCTCTTGAGATGGAACGACACCGCCACCCGGTGATTCAATCCTGATGACCACGGCGCGGATGCTGTCATCATCGGAAAATTCGTCAATTTGACGGATGGCATATTTTGCATCGCTGATCATCTCAGCAGCTTCATGTGTCCAGGATTTTAATGTCCGCCAGGGCTTTCCCAAGATTCGATCCCACGTTTTCCCTATTGTTAATATACTGGCTGGTATTGGAAGTTTTTTCCACCGGCACTTCATAGTCTTTTACACTCAGGCGGATTTTCCTGCTCTTCTGGTCTATACTTTTGATAACGGCTGTCAATGTATCACCTACCGTATAAAGTTCGGAAGCCGCCTTCACCCGCTTGTGGCTCAATTCCGATATATGAACCAACCCTTCCACGCCTTCTTCGATCTCCACAAAAACCCCAAACTCGGTTACATTGGTAACCTTACCGCTTACTACTGAGTTTGTAGGATACTTTTCCAGAAGCTCTTCCCAGGGATCCTTTTCAATTTGCTTAATCCCAAGGGAAAACTTCTCTATGGCGGGATCTATATGCAATACGACGGCTTCGATCTCCTGACCCTTTTTAAACAGTTCCGAAGGATGCTTCACACGCTGCTTCCAGGAGATGTCCGAAACATGAACGAGACCGTCTATCCCATCTTCCACACCGATGAATATGCCGAAATTCGTTATATTTCTGATAACACCTTTGATGACGGTCCCTTCAGGGTATTTTTCCTTTAATTTGAGCCAGGGGTTTTCCTGGGTTTGTTTTAACCCCAAGGATATTCTTTTTGTTTCCTTGTTTACATCGAGAATCATCACATGGACCATTTGCCCCAGGGAAAGCACCTTTGAGGGATGCTTGATCTCTCTTGTCCAGAACATTTCCGTGATATGTATCAATCCCTCGACGCCCGACTCCAATTCCACAAAAACGCCATAGTCCGTCAGATTGACTACTTTCCCCTCAAATACCGCACCAATGGGATATCGGTCCGTGATGGTTTCCCAAGGGTTTTCCACGAGCTGCTTCAGACCAAGAGAGACACGCTCTTTCTCTCGATCAAATGATAACACCTTAACGTTTATATGATCTCCCCTTGAAAAACAGTCTGCAGGCCTCGATATCCGGCCCCAGGAAAGATCCGTTACATGCAAAAGACCGTCAATTCCACCAAGGTCTATAAAGAGCCCGTAGTCTGTAATATTTTTAATTACGCCTTCAACAATCTTGCCCTCTTCCAGGCCTTCAAGCGTTCTTTTCTTTTCACCTTCCCTCTCCCTCTCAATTATGGTCCTTCGCGATACAACCACGTTATTGCGTTTTCTATCATACTTTAAAACATCAAACTCCATGGTTTGCCCGACAAACTTTTCGAGATCTCTGATGGGTCGAACGTCCACCTGGGAACCGGGAAGAAATGCA
>JBEKJA010000486.1:0-3499 GCA_050011475.1 Syntrophales bacterium | reverse complement strand
CTAGAATGGCGGTTTTCCCAGGTGAGGGATAAAAATACAAATAATTTATAACACAGCATCTTGCCTCTGACAATATAGAATGATAAGGAGCAAAACCATTAAAAAGCATGTTCTCACGTTGTCAGAAATCTAAATCAATGTCTGGATCAATTTTCGGGGGTAGGTCACCCTGAATATCCACGCCGTCAATGCTATGATCATGAGATGGGCAGCTTCCATCACTCTGAAGGGCAATTATGGTGCCCATTCCTTGAGAAAGACATGGGGATATATCCAGCGGATCAATTACGGTGTCGGTTTTAAGATAATCTGCAAAAGGTTTAATCATCAGAGTCCGGTGGTGACTATGCGTTACCTCGGCATAACAGATAAGGAAGTTGAGAACATCCTAGTTAACAATGAAGTGAGATAAATTTAAATTGTCCTGACATATATTTGACTTGACAGACAAAGTTAGAAGAAGTCCTATTTTGATTATTGATTTCTCCTTGTATAATCCATGAATAGAATGTTTTATCGATTACCCTGGGACATGGGAGGGGTGAATCTGTGTTTCTCCTGATGCCTCAGAGCATGTTTTGTAGATTAGATCCCCTTCCCAAAGCTTTGTTCTAAAACTCGTACGGTATCTTAAACCTCCTGAAACGGGATGAGTTTGTATTGGCAAGGTTGATTCGAACAAAGCAAAAACTGGGGGAGTATCGCAAATTCATGAATGAAAGGAGGTAGTGTCTCATGTCAGAGGTTATTTTGGGCATCGATATCGCCAAGCAGAAGTTTGATGGAGACCTTGGTCCTGTGGCTTAAGAAGCAGAAGATGGACCGTGTTCATGCTTGCCTGGAAGCTACGGGTACCTATGGCGATGAGTTGGCCCTCTATCTGCACGATGCTGGACACATCGTAAGTATCGTCAATCCGGCCCGAATCAAGGGATTTGCCCAGAGCGAACTGCTCCGCACCAAGAATGACAAGGTTGACGCTGCTTTAATTGCACGCTTCTGTTTGGCCATGAACCCCGAGGAATCGGGTGCCACCCTCTCCTGAAATCAGGAGATTGCAGGCCTTGGTGAGGCGTGCAGATGCCCTGATCAGCATACGCGTCCAGGAGTTAACCCGGCTGGACATCGCTCATGAAACCATTGTGCCTTCTATTCAAGAACATATTGCCTATCTCGACCAGGAGATAGAGAAGGTCAAGCGCCAGATTGCCGAGTACATCAATCATGACTCGAACCTGAAAGGGAAGAAGGATCTACTCGCCTCTATTCCCGGGATCGGTGAAGCGACCATCGCAGTGATATTGGCGGAGCTGGGTACCTTCCAGAGATTCGAACGCGTTGAAAATCTCGTTGCATTCATCGGCCTTGCCCCAAAGGAAAGGGTGTCGGGATCTTCCATTAAAGGCAAACCAAGGCTATCCAAAATGGGACATGCAAGGCTCAGAAAAGCCCTCTATATGCCGGCATTGGCAGTGATTGTATGTGCTGTCATGCGAAAATTAGTTCATATCATATTCGGTATCCTGAGATCAGGACAGCCCTTTAACCCTAACTTGAAGTCAAATTTTGCTTGACTGGAAAACGGTATCTACAAGTCTTGCATATGTGCGCCTGACAATATCTGAAGATTACCAATAGAAATGTGCTGTAAGCCCTTCCCCATTTTCAAGACAGTAAATGGGCTTGTTTAAGGTGTACAGTCTGGTAAGCCCGCATATGGTTTGGGTTAAAAGATATACCGGAATAGACCTCATAAGGTGTCCGGTATTCTAAAGCTTCATGGATCCTTTATGTATTTAAGAAGTGGAAATAATTAGCCAGGCCGGATCTTTCATATTGCTTTGCATAAAACTTAATAAAATATCATGCCATTTTAGAAAATTCACTACTTTCCCTTGAATTCGGCCTTGCGCTTGCCGAAAAAAGCCATGGTCCCTTCCTTAAGATCTTCGCTGTTGAACGCTTCCTGAATCATTCTTTCGATCTCAGCCTGGTCCTGCGGATGAATCCCTTGGGCATGAAGCAGTTTGTTGAAAACATGCTTGTGACCCTTCAGGGCCAGCGGGGCGTTGCCTGCAATTTCCTCAGCCAGACGATAAGTAAAATCATACAGATCGGCTTTCGGCACCACATAATGGACCATGCCCATCGCTTTCGCCCGGTCGATATCATAATAACGGCCCGTGAAAAAAACCTCTTTGGCGTTGGCCAGGCCAAGAACGTTGATGAATTTCTGTACTCCGGCCGGATGGTAAATGACCCCCAGACGTGAAGGTGGAATGCCCATCCGGGATGTGTCGGAGGCCACCCGGAGGTCGCAGGTGATTGCCAGTTCACAACCGGCCCCCAAGGCAAAACCGTCGATCATGGCGATGACCGGGTACGGGTAGGTTTCGATCGCCCTGAAGCCGACCTCCAGAGGATTCTTCTTTTTCAGTGCTTCGAAGAGATCGGGTGAAAGATCGGTAGGGATGTCTGACAGGTCATATCCGGATGAAAAGGCCTTGTCGCCGGCGCCACGGATTACCACGGTCCGAATTTCTTCATCCCGCGACCATTGTTCGAGCACATCCGCGATGGCAAATAGCGTGAGCGGGGTTAGGGAATTTTTCTTCTCCGGCCGGTTGATGACCAAGGTCGCCACATGGCCTTTTTTCTCCAGAAGTAAGGGTTGTTCGCCCATGGTGTTCTCTCCTGTTTCTCATGTTGATTTTAGAGGACTGTCCCGCCCTGCTTGAAATAGCGGACATAACCGGGCCCGCACGTGTATCGGGAACGATACTCCACCAAAGCCTTGTACCTGCTGTAAAGCTCCGAATCATCAGCCAAATGTGCAATGCTTTTCAAGGCCGATTCCGACAACTTCTCTGATATATAAGCGATATCGTTTTGCTCCTGCATGGCGCGATGGACGATCCGTCCCCAGTCGATAAGGACCTCCCGGGATGTCTGAAATGCCGTTTCTGCATCCGGTACGAGTCCAAAGTGGGTGTACAGAATCTGCGCCGGGTTCAAGGCAGCCAGTTTTTCGATACTTTTGACGGCCTGAACGAGATCGAATTCCGGTGGCGGGGTGCTGGGGAAATAGACTTCCGCCTCCGGGAAATAGACCCCGAGGGCTTCTCCTGCCAAAAGGGTGCGGCTGCCTTCCTCGAACAGGCTGAGGTGATGGACCGCGTGCCCCGGCGTATAAACGACTCTGAGACGCACTCCCCGTCCCAGATCGATGACGTCTCCATCTGTCAACGTCTCAAGCTGCGCCCCAAGCACCGCCTCCACAGCACCGTGCCACTGCTCGGCGTTCTCCCAGAAGACCCGTTTCATACTTTCGACAAGTTTTGTGGGATCGGCTAGGTGGGGTACACCTCTTTCATGTGCCATAGCGTGCAGGCGCGGAAGCCGCCGGCAGAGACTGCCCGCAGCGCCGGCGTGATCGATATGAGTATGGCTGAAGATGAGGTAGTCAATATCCTCCGGTCCGTAGCCGATCTCACCAACT
>JBEKJA010000485.1:0-2601 GCA_050011475.1 Syntrophales bacterium | reverse complement strand
TATCCGGAACCATCTATCCTCTCGTGATGCTCCAATATAATACTTGCAATGGGCCACGGAAACTCAATATACTTCAATATGTCATATCCGGCAACATCGTGGGTTTTTATCAGACGGAATTCAACGTCTGTCAATTGTTTGAGTTTGGAAAAAATTTCCACTGGAATGATAATTTTCCCGATATCATGTATCGCAGCCGTCAGACGGATTCCATCAATTTGGCCTGCTGTAAGACTCATTTCCGTGGCAATAACGATGGTGAGATCGGCTACGCGACGCTGATGCCCTGCTGTATGTGCGCCTCTTGTTTCAACAGCCATCGCCATGTCCTGAATGGTGTCTCCCAGCGACTTCCTCATCTTCTCAAGTACTTTCTCCGCCCGATTACGCTCTGTAATATCCCGAGCAACGCAATTACCACATATGATTTTGCCGTCAGATGTAAGAGGAGTCGCATTGACCTTTCAGGATGGCGAGGAGGGGAAAGTCCAGGATGACTTTTTGAAGTTTATAAAATTACCATGTTGATTTAGACACCGACTCGCAATGAGTTTGTTGTTGTGCTTTGTTTAATAGATCAATTTTATCAGGTTATCCAGTTTGGGCGGATGTTCTTCCAGGATCTTACAGTTTCCTGTATCCATGCCTCAATTTCTTTAACGACATAAAATTTCGGGATGAGCAGGTTGTCCTCCTGCGGAATTATACCATCGTTGATGGCGACTTTTGCTAATTCCGTATCGGGATAGATACGAATACCGATAGTGATTTTTAATGCGTCCAGATCTAGTGAATCGGCAAAAGCTAGGCTTTGTTCCACGGTTCCTTTTGTTTCACCAGGGCCTCCAAGCATTAAAAATCCCATTCGCTTGATCCCGACATCCTTAAGCATATTAGATGTTCGGCGAACGGAATCCAGGCTGAATTTTTTGTTCATATTGCGCAGTATTCGTTCACTGCCGCTTTCAAAACCCAGGCTGACTTCTTTACAACCGGCTTTTGCCAACAAATCAGCCAATTCCTTGTCAATCATCCCGGGGTAAAAAATGCACATCCAGGATATATCTAGGTCACTCTCAATAATTTTCCGGCAAATTTCCTTGGCATAGCGCAAAGGAATATTGAAAGTATTATCAAAAAAATGGAACATGCGATAACCAATGGCGACATAGCGTACGATTCCTCAATAACGAGCCCCGGCCGCCGTTTTCTGACTGAGCGACCCTCTATGACGGCCGTCGAACAATAACTGCAGCCCATGGGGCACCCGCGTCTCGTTTGAATCGGTATCCAATATTCCCTGTTATCGGAAGAAGACGACCATAAATACGGATTAGGCAGAGGCAGCATGTCCAGGTTTTCCTCAAACAATCTTTCACCCTGAAGACCAAGGCCCCGCAAGTAAAGACCGGGCAATCCCGAGAGATCCAACCCCTTATGTATCCGATCCAAAAGCATTGGGAAAGCTATCTCTCCCTCTCCCTGGATTCCCATGTCGACTTCCAGATAATCGAGGACGCTCTCCGGGAATATGCTATAGCCAGCTCCGCCTAAAACGATCGGAGCACCTGACAGGTTTCGGCACTCGCTGATAATTGCTTTGACCAGATCCAGTAGAAATCTTGGGGGAGTCATGATCTGGTCATCGATATTTCTTATAGAGATACCGATGATCTCGGGATCAAAAGAATTTATCGCCAGCTTTATCGCCTCTTTAGGGTCCTTTTCTGCCAGGAGATCCAGGAAACGTACATCATGTCCTGCGTTTCACGCAGCCACAGCGACACAGTTCAATCCTAATGGTAAGGGTAGAATATTGATCCGCTCGGTATTGGCAGAAATAAGGAGAACTCTCATGGCTTTTTCACTGTCCGGTATATTTAATGGTGATTATACAACGTTTCCCTTGAAAGAAACCAATCAATTATGCTTATACTCCCGTAAGCAGATAGACGAAATTAATGGGGCTTATTAATCTTCTTATTCAGAATCCTGCGGCGTTTATATTACTGGCTATACCACTTCTATATTCAATCATTCTCCATGAATTGGCGCATGGCTGGGTTGCAAACAAAATGGGGGACTCAACCGCAAAATGGTTAGGCAGGTTGAGCCTGAATCCGATAAAGCACCTTGACCCCATCGGTACCTTTATACTGCTTGTCTTTGGATTCGGCTGGGCAAAACCAGTTCCTGTTAATTTTGAAAATCTGCGTGATAAGCGCAAAGGGCTTATACTGGTTTCTTCAGCCGGAATTATCATGAATATGCTTCTTGCGTTTGTATCTTTACTTCTATTACGGATTTTATCTCCATCGCCGGATGAAGTGACTTATACTCTGCTGTATTATATGGCACAGGTCAATATCATGCTCGCGTCTTTCAATTTGATCCCGATTCCACCCCTGGATGGTTCAAAGATTCTCATGGGTTTTGTATCAAACAAGGTCCGTTATACACTTGAGAGCCTTGAACCATATGGGCTGTTTATCATAATAGGATTGCTTTATATTGGTGCATTGAATCCAATCATTTACTTGTTTCGCTGGATAATATTGGCTTTAATCGGTATTATTCTTCCCTAGACTGGACACCCTACCG
>JBEKJA010000484.1:0-3154 GCA_050011475.1 Syntrophales bacterium | reverse complement strand
GAAATGCAAGATTATTCCCTGTTCACCATCAGGTACTGATTGCCACTTTCTGTAATCACGTACGTTCCGGTAAAATTCCGTGTGTGGCAGCAGGAAGAACTCCTCCCCTCCTTGCTTCTCGGAACTGAAGTAGGCCAAGAGATTAGTTCCTTAAGTGGGGAATGCTTTCTTCCTGTAATCGAGAGGTTCATCATTTCCATCAGAACACATACTTTCAAGTGGTAATCGTTAGATTGTATTACCGAAGATTTCATTTGTTAGTAGGAGTAATCAATAATCGAATCAAATTTTTTCTGACATTATCTGTCAAGTCACATATAGTTCAGGACAACTCACTCTTGACTCAAAAGACGCGCAAATGCCCTCTTGTTGAGTATGTGCCCATTTTGCGATACCCTGAAGGTGAATTTTACAGGACTTTCCGGGCAACAAAGTCCTTCCCCAGAAAGGTACATTAACATCTCAAGGGTGACTTTATGGGGTTTGATACTGATGGATTCAATCATATCGCCCAGTATACGGGGAACAGGTCAGTATTAACTGAATATACAATTTAGTAAATTTACATCTTATAATCTTTTTTCCTCTCATACCACACTGAAATAGTTGTATAAAGCGACGTTTCATCGCATGCGCTACTTTGACTAATTTCTTTTAAATGTATTTTATCATTATTAAGCCACTCGTTGATTTCTTCTTCTAATTGGGGAACATTACCGTGATTTGAGAATATTTTAATTTTCATATTAGCCTCCCATTAAGTAATGAATTCCATTTGATAGGTTATTTAAAAGTATTTCATATGAGAACTTTTTCGTGCGCCAAAGTCAATGATTTATTACTTACCATCTTTTTCCTTTTTCTCATTTTCTTCTTTTTCTATTGCCAGCAGATAATCCAACACTCGTGAAATAGAGACAGGGTGTCAAGGAAACGTTCACTTTCGTCAATAATAAGGGTGAGAAATCTGATCTTGCTTTAGATATCCTGAACGGAACATGACATGACAGTAAGTGTCAACTCGGGTATTAACTTCTTCCTGTAATCGAGAACCTAAGAACCTATGAAAGAGGCTGCCCTGAGAGCTGCCAATGACCTGATCAAGAAATACCAGAAGCGTTTCCCGCAGGCGATGGAGGTTCTGGAGGAAGGGTTGGAGGATTCCCTTCAGTTTTATTCCTTCCAGAGTTTTGATTTTCGGAAGATATCCTCGACGAATCTGCTGGAGAGGCTGCACAAGGAAATCCGGAGGCGATCCCGGGTTGTGGGTATTTTCCCTGGACCGAATGCCTACCTTCGTCTTGTCACATGTTATTTGATGGAATATGCTGATGATTGGTCATCGGGGAAATCATATATCACCCGGGAGATCATTGAAGAATACCGCGCCAAGGCATTAATTGCGGCATGAAGGGGAATTCCGATGAGCTGCCCCACACCAAATTGCAAACTATTCTGGACATGACCCTCAAGTTAAAGAAGGTTAAAGACTGGTTAAAGGAACCTTATAGCAAAAATGCTAAATTTTGCGATGAAATTGGCGGAAGTGCATGGGAATCGAACCCACCTGAGTAAAATTATTCACTTGTGATACCAAATACTTATAAATGCAAAAACAATCTAGGTTAAAGGATGGTTAAAGGATTTTATTATGGGAAATGGAAAAAATAACTATCTTTATATATAATTGCTTTTTTACATGCTAAACATGAAAAAGAATCGTATTTTTGGAACTCATAATGATCAGTTAACTTGTGTTTAATCTTAACGCTACATACTGGACAATCACCTTCTACTGTCAGTTTAGTTTTAAAAGAATCTAATAATAAAACTATGCCAATGATAAAAAGAATAGCAGCTAGTAGATTTGCTATTCCTCCAATCATCGCCATAAGAAAACCAACAACTAATGCAATTACACCGCCAATAGACTTCTCACCATATGTTGAGTTTCTTGATCTTGAAATAGAAAATTGAACTCCTAGCTTATTCATCAATTGTTTTAAATCACCAGTCAAATCATTATCATGTTTCATGTTGCCTTGAGATTCATAATGATGAGGAACTTGATTCATATAATCCCTTATATGAAAATATATAATATTTTATAAAATTAATTCAGATCAAACAATTTATTCAGTTCAATTACTCTGAAGCCTATCAGATATCTTCTTTTTCAATCCTGATAAGAATTCTTCACCAAGATACCCTTCATCAATAGCCTTTATCATCAATTCCAATAATGCCTTTTGTCCTATCATTGGAGCAAACTGCCCATACTTTTCTTTACCGTCAATTTTAATCCAATAGGGAAACCATAAATCATGTTTATCATCTGATGGATCTTGCTCCCATGAGATTTTGACTATTGTTGGATTGAATGAGACTTCACCCTTCTCACTGCTCACGCATTTAACTGGATTATCTAACTGGACAACTTTTTGAACAGTAAAATTGCCCCAATATTTAGCTTTTGTTTTCTTGCCTACTTTAATCATAGTCCACCTTCATTTTGCTGTCTAATAAACTTTAGCGTATCCATGAACTCTCCCACATTGTGGACAGATCAACATTTCTGGCTTTAATGTTGACCAGAAGAAATATATGATTCCCGGTATTATGAATAAAAAGAGTAATAATAGACATACTACTATTGAAAACTGCTCTTTTACTGAAGCTGGTCCGAAATATCCACAGCTACATTTAATTTGATGTTTTATTTTAGCTCCTTTTCCCCTTTCATCTGTCGAATAACCGGCATTGTTTTTTATGTGTTGTATAGAACCATGAGAGGTAGGATCGTTTTTTTCATCATCTACCTTGTTTGCTTTCGAAATTAACAAAAAAGTGATTAACATTAATATGAGTGCGCCGCTTACAATCATCAGAGTTTCCATCTAAAAACCTCCAATGTCAAAAGTTAGCTTTTAAACCCCAGTAGATTCAATATTCCCAGTTCTTTTTTACAGTCCTCACAGATGAAGCTTCTTTGATCCCTGCCTAAACTACGCAGGAACATTTCACCGAGCTTTTCAGGAGGAGTCAAATTAGGATTGGAATCTTTCTCGTTGAATACCTTATGGCATCTATCACAGACTTTCATTTGTAAGACCTCTCGAAAGCATGTCCACATACTGCATATCAGATCCGTTTG
>JBEKJA010000483.1:0-3652 GCA_050011475.1 Syntrophales bacterium | reverse complement strand
CTTTACCGCCCCTTGACTCAGCCAAGCGGCTTCTGCTGTGTGTGAACGCTATTCTGGAACGGAAGGCTCATAATATTGTCGTACTTCAGGTATCAGAATTCTCTTCATTTGCCGACTATCTCATCATTTGTACTGGTACATCGGACAGGCAGGTCCAGGCCATTTCCTCCACCATCCGGGAAAATCTGAAGAAAGCGGGCATCCTTCCCCTGGGTGTGGAAGGTGAACCATATGGCCAGTGGATCCTGATGGACTTTGATGATGTGATTATTCACATCTTCTACGAGCCTGTTCGGTCCTTATATCAGATAGAGAGAATCTGGACTGAAGTCCCCAGAATGGAAATTGGCAGGGATGTGATAAAGCTGGGTGCGTTGAGTGAAGAGATGTGGCATTAAGAAGCGCCATCGCCGGCCTCATTGATCTGGCCTTTCCACCCTATTGTAGCGCCTGTAAAAAATCATCGAATACGATGGCAGCGCTTTATTCTGCCCCGAATGCCTGGCACGGCTGGTGCCGATCCGCTCTCCTTTTTGTCCGTTTTACAGGATTCCTTTTGAAGGAGGCGACACAAGCCATCTCTGTAGGGATTGCCTGCTGGAACCACCGCCATATGAGACGGCGCGGGCCATGGGGCGGCATGAGTCGGTCCTGCTTGAGGCGATTCATCTATTTAAATACCATGGCCGTTTCGCCGTCGGTGAAGCCTTGGGTGACATGATGGCGAAATTCCGGTATGAAGAATTTACCATAGAGTCCGATATGCTGGTTATGCCGGTCCCTCTCCATAACAGGCGGCTCCGGGAGCGTGGATTTAACCAGTCCCTGGTGCTCTCCCGAAGAATTGCCAGGGCTCATCGGCTTGACATTGATTTTGAATGCCTGCAGCGCAAGTGGGTACGGAATCGCAGGTCCGTCTTGATCGCGAGGCCGGGCAGGACAATATTTCAGGAGTTTTCGGGCTGGTTCGGCAGAAAAACATCCAGGGCAGACGAATTCTCCTTGTGGACGATGTATATACTACGGGCAGTACGGTTGGAGAATGCGCAAAAAGTCTTATCCGGGAAGGCGCTGCTTTCGTAAATGTACTCACTGCGGCCCGTACCGTATAAAATAAACCAGCGGGGGATCAAAGATGGAAAAGATTTTTGACAGGGACAAGCTTCGTGAGATCCTCAATGATGCACGAATTAGAGGTAAAACGATCGTTTTTACGAATGGCTGTTTCGACATTATCCACGTGGGTCACGTCCACTATCTTCAGGATGCCAAAAAATTGGGGGATATTCTGGTTGTTGCCGTCAACAGCGATGCCTCGGTCCGGAATCTGAAGGGTGATAAAAGGCCGCTAGTTCCACAAGATGAACGCGCCGACGTGATTGCCGCCCTAGGCTCCGTCAACTATGTTTCGATCTTCGACGAGACAACACCTCTGGCCCTCATTAATACTCTCCGACCCGATATTCTTGTCAAAGGAGGAGACTGGAATGAAAAAGATGTCGTAGGCCGGGACGAAGTTCGTTCCTGGGGCGGCCGGGTGGAGATCATCCCTGAAACAAAAGGCGCGTCTACGACCAATATTGTGGAGAAAATACGGCAACTTTATTCAGAATAAGCTTTTTTCCCTTTACAAATAAAATGGGCTCATGTAAGAGGGTGCCTTACATTTTTAGCAGTATTGCAAAAGGTGGATAGATGACTTTGACATCCGACAAACTCCAGTTTTTCCGGTATATGCTCCAGCAGAAAATTAATGAACTGCTGGATGAAGCGGAAAAGACGGTAAGTGAAATGACCAACGGGAAAGACAATTTCCCCGATCCCAATGACCGTGCGACTTTGGAGTCGGACCGAAATTTCGAGCTGAGAATTCGTGACCGGGAGCGCAAACTGATTGTCAAGCTTCAGGAAGCAATCAAACGTATAGATGACAAAACGTATGGCATCTGCGAGATGTGCGGTGGGCAAATTTCCGAAAAGAGGCTTCTTGCCCGGCCTGTGACAACGCATTGCATCGACTGCAAAAGCAAAATGGAAAAGCTCGAAAAACTTAAGGGCGAGTGAGGACGGACCGCTTCCATCTCAGAGGATACCCCTCCGCATTTCAACCAAACCCCCTTCCTTCTGATTGACTCCATCTCCTGTAGTTGATACGGGTCATTATCCCCCTGGGCAGGCGCCGAGCTGCAGGCTACATTATCGAGCTCTCAGACTCTCCCCCCGAACAAATATCCCTTGAAATCCGAGATATTACAGAAATCGTTGATCCTGAACCCATGTTCGGCCCCGAGGATCTCCATTTCTATAAATGGATTTCGCATTATTACCTCTATCCTCTTGGCAAGACCCTGGCCGAGATTCTCCCCGCGCCGAAAAATCTCCGGAAAAAAAGGGCGGCCCCTTCACCTCCGTGGCATAGTCAAAAGGTCCATACGCCTAATCACTACCAGGCATTGGCGATTGCAGGCATTATCGAAAAGATAAAAGCCGGTGGATTTTCCCCAATGGTTTTGCATGGAGTTACAGGCAGCGGTAAAACTGAGGTTTACCTGCTTGCCATGGCGGAAGCATTAAAGTCCGATGGAGGCGTGATTTTTCTGGTTCCTGAAATCGGCCTGACACCGCAGCTTCTCGACCGCATTCGGTCCAGATTCGGTGAAGAAAAAATTGCCACCCTGCATAGCAACATCGCACCGTCGGTCCGATACAGCAGTTGGAACCGCATCCGCCGGGGTGAAATCCGGCTGGTTGCAGGTGCGCGAAGCGCCCTATTTGCTCCCGTTAAGAATTTAAAACTCATCATCGTGGATGAAGAGCATGACGCCTCCTACAAGCAGGATGATCGCATGCCGTACCATGCCCGCGATCTTGCCATTGTCAGGGCCAAGCTTCAGGGTACGTCGGTGATTCTTGGCTCGGCCACACCAAGCCTTCAGACATTGCATAATGCAAAAAGAGGCCGCTACCAATTATTGTCTCTGCCGGAGCGTGTCGCGGAAAGGCCCCTGCCGGACGTTGAGATCGTGGATATGAGGAAATCCGGAACGGAGGAAGGCAAGATCCATCCCCTTTCGAAAATGCTCGAATCGGCTCTCAGGGATACACTTGCCGCAGGCATGCAGACACTCCTGTTTCTCAATCGCCGGGGCTTTCATACGATCGTATTCTGCCAGAAATGCCGCCATGGTTTCCGGTGCCCAAGCTGTGCCGTATCCATGACCCACCATGCCGCGGAGGGGGTTCTAAAATGCCATTATTGCGGCCTGACACAACCTGTTCCAACGACTTGCCCGGAATGCAAAGGCAGCCGGATACACCATTTCGGACTTGGTACGGAGCGGCTTGAACAGGAGATCCGGCAGCTTTTCCCGGATGCCCGTATCGCCAGGATGGATAGTGATACGACGGTTCGAAAGGGCGCCCACGAAAGGATCCTGCTGACCCTTCAAAATAAGGAGACGGATATTCTCGTGGGAACTCAAATGATTACAAAGGGACACGACCTTCCGGACATTGCCCTTGTGGGAGTCGTTTGTGCCGACCTGTCCCTCGACGTACCTGATTTTCGGGCTGCAGAAAGAACATTCCAACTCCTCACCCAGGTCTCAGGCCGGGGGGGGAGAGGCGACTATCCCGGTAGGGTGATTATTCA
>JBEKJA010000482.1:0-2515 GCA_050011475.1 Syntrophales bacterium | reverse complement strand
CAACACACCTGCCACATTGCGACGGTTGCATAATCTTCCTGGCAGCGCGGTTTTTATTGACGAATCTCATGCGGCGCTGCCTGCCAAGCTTCTGCCCTTGGCATGGCGTTGGATCAAGGGATTTGCGCGAGAATGGGCATGTTATTGGGTTCTGGCATCCGGATCACTCAACCGTTTTTGGAAAATTGAGGAGTTTGATGAGGAAAGACCAGATGTTCCAGAAATTATGCCGACGACACTGCGCAACCGATTAGCGCAATACGAAACGGGACGGATAACCTACCAATTGAATGAGACATCTCTCTCTGCAAGAGAACTTGTGGAATGGGTGTCAACCTTTCGCGGACCACGGATCGTCATTTTGAATACAGTCCAGAGTGCTGCTGTTGTGGCGAAGGAATGTGCTGACCTTTATGGGCGGCAAAGTGTGGAGCACCTGTCAACCGCTCTCACGCCATTCGATCGTGACAAAACATTGAACAAAATCAAATCACGTCTGAAAGACAGGAGTGACACGGAATGGTCCCTTGTCGCCACATCCTGCGTGGAGGCTGGTGTCGACTTGTCTTTTCAAACAGGGGCGCGTGAAGCTGCCTCATTGGTTTCCCTGCTTCAAACCGCTGGTCGGGTCAATCGTCATGGTAAAATTGACGCGGCTACCGTTTGGACTGTTTTGCTAAAAGAATCAGAATCCCTGAAAAAGAACGCAGGCATGAGCGACTCATCGAAGGTACTTCTAAAACTCATTGAGGAAGGGAATCCCATATCGCCTGATCTTTGTACAAATGCCCTTAAACATGAAATCCGTCTTGCAGGAACTTTTACAAATGCTCTGCTGAAGTCAGAAGCAGGCATGCGATTCCCGCAGATTGAAAAAGATTTCCGGGTGATCGCAACTGATACGCGTATCGTGGTCATCGATGAAAATATGGTTTCGAAACTGGAGAATCACCAACCTGTTAATTGGCGAGACATACAAAATACATCTGTGCAAATATGGGGTTATCGCCTTGATTATCTTCGTATTCCCGAAATTTCTAGTTATCCGGGAATACATAAGTGGATATATCACTATGATGATTTCATCGGTTATATGGCAGGTATTCTGAAAATGACCAATGATCCCAATAATTTTGTCATTTAGAGCCTATGGGTGAGAAATGTATGGACGATGAATTGATTGCCATATCTGCTCTAAATCACTATTCATATTGTCGTCGGCGATGCGCCTTGATTCATGTCGAACAGGTCTGGACTGAGAACCGGTTCACCGCCGAGGGCCGGATCATGCATGAACGGGTGCATGAACAGGATACAGAATCACGTGGCTATATTCGGATTGAACGGGGTGTGCCGCTTCGGTCTCTGCGGCTGGGCTTGATCGGAAAATCGGACGTAATTGAGTTCCACAAAATCGGGAAAGAAAAATGGCAGCCCTTCCCTGTTGAATACAAACGAGGGAAGCCGAAGGTGGATGACTGTGACAAGGTACAGCTTTGCGCCCAGGCAATGTGCCTGGAAGAAATGCTTGATGTCGAGGTTCCTTGTGGTGCAATTTTCTATGGCCAGACGCACCATCGACTCAATGTAGTTTTTGATAAGACCCTACGTCATGAAACAGAAGAAGCATCTAGGAAAGCCCGCGAACTGATTGAATCGGGGATAACGCCTAAGCCTCTTTATTCAAAGAAATGCGAGAGTTGTTCCCTGATCGCTGAGTGTTTACCTAAAACTCTACAAAAAAAACGATCGGTAAAAAACTACTTGACGCGAGTCATAGGTGAACCATGAAAAAGCATCTAAATACCCTCTTCGTTACCACCCAGGGATCATACTTGGCGAAAGAGGGGGAAACGGTTGCCGTTAAGATTGAAAATGAAATTCGCCTCCGTATTCCGATTCATACCATCGGTGGGATCGTCTGCTTCGGGCAAGTCTCATGCAGTCCCTATCTTATGGGTTTCTGCGCAGAAAACGGTGTGGCGATCAGTTTCCTGACGGAAAATGGGCGCTTCCTGGCACGCGTACAGGGTGCGGTATTGGGAAATGTTCTTTTACGTCGCGAGCAGTACAGAAAGGCTGACGACCCGAAATTTTCCGCAGATATGGCAAAGGCAATGCTAACGGGTAAGATCGCAAATTCACGTACCGTCCTTCAACGCACTCTGCGAGACCATGAGCAAAAGGTAAATAGTGATAGTCTACGCCAGACAGTAGCTTATCTAGGACATTGCATGGAAGCTCTTGACGGAAAACTTTCGTTAGACGCAATCCGCGGGATTGAAGGGGACGCCGCCCAAAGCTACTTCGGCATATTTGATCATTGCATAGTCGTGCAGAAAGATGCATTCACATTTTCGGAGAGAAACCGCCGTCCTCCACTGGATAATGTCAATTGTCTTCTATCTTTCCTTTACACGTTACTAGTCCATGATATGCGATCCGCCCTTGAGTCGGTAGGTCTGGATCCTGCAGTTGGTTTCCTGCATCGGGATAGGCCCGGCAGACCAAGTCT
>JBEKJA010000481.1:0-2517 GCA_050011475.1 Syntrophales bacterium | reverse complement strand
GTCGATTCACCCTGGAAGGCGCTATCTGATGATACATTTTTGCCGCCTGTGCCTGCATAATTAGCTCCTTGATCTCCCTCCTGCTACTTCAGTTTAATATTCATGTACGTCTTCAAATGGTTTTAAACAAATTGAATCAATAACCAGGAGAGGTAGTAAATAACAATATAAACCTTTCTTGCCTTTTCGGCAAGCCTCAAGGTGCGATTCTGTCTTCTTCGAAAAGCACCGTTTTTTTGTTTAACGCTATTTAAGAATCTGAAGTGTTATAATCTGTAATCCTCACTTTTCAGAACAAGGGCATAGCAAGGACTTGTAGTAGCAACCATTTAGTTGAATATGATGAGGGCATGTTTTTGCCGAGTTGAGTGGCACTTCCGTAATCGAGAGGCTCACCATTTGCATCAGAATACATGCTTTCAAGTGGTAATCAATTGATTCTATTACTGAAAATATTATTTGTTTCTTGAAGTAATAGTTACTTGTAGCTGGAAATAGTCGGATACCTCAAAGCCCCTGTTTTTTATATTCCTCGGCAAGTTTCATATTGAATGCAGGACTTATGTTTATATAGTCTTTCTGTTTTTGAGATAGCTTGCCTTTCACTTGGGCAGGCACACCCACAGCTAATGATTCTGCTGGAATCTTCGTATCTGGAGCAACTACAGAACCGGCGGCGATAATGCAATAGTCTCCGATTTCAGCGTTATCAAGGACAGTAGCGTTGTTACCTATAAGAACGTTATTACCGATATTCTTGCAATGGAGAATAGCACCGTGTCCCACGATCGTATGGTCTCCGATGATCATATCTGTGGCGCTGTGAACTACGCAATTATCCTCAATGCTGGTGTTATTACCTATGGTTATCTTACCAATATCTCCCCGTATAACCGCCCCGGGCCAAATGTTTGAATTTTCTCCAATTTCAACATCACCAGCGATATAGGCAGTCTCACTCACGAATGCGGAAGATGCTATTTGGGGACTCTTGCCATTGAACTCTCTGATCATGGTTTAGCTCCTTAATAAGGCATTATTTTTTATGGAAGAAGTATAAAGAGACAATCTTGCGTGTCAATGAAATACTGACCACAATACGTTGCAGATGTTTGCCGATGTCAATTGAATCATTTACCATTGAAATACAAGGGCTTACACCCATTTACGGAAAGAGAATGGGTTATGAACAGGGTTACGTCTGGAAAGTTAGCATTTGCTTCTTTCTGAAAGCGAGCGAATGCATATTCCCCTCAAAATGCAAGCTTTCTATTGGCAGTCGTTCATTCTCCGTTATTACAACAACCATCGGTATCACGAGGCACTGAGCAATAAGGAAGCAGAGTGGCACTTTGGGGCTTGCTGAAAAGGCAGGGAAAGTTTATATAGGTGCTGAAGCCCTTTCTTAGTTTTTGATCCAATTTGTCCGAAGCCATCTGAAGACGCACAATCATTCTGATCCTTCATTGGCGGAAAAGGATAACACATGGACTGGCGTGAAGAATACAGGCAAAAAGTAGTTACTGCGCAAGAAGCTGTATCGGTTATCAAGAACGGTGATAGGGTCGGTATGCCCGGCGGTTCCAGCCAGCCGATTGATGTCGTCAATGCACTTTGCAAACGAAAGGACGAACTTAGCGGTGTCACGTTTTATTCCGGGATCTCCATGTATCCCTACGATCTCTTTAAGGCCGAGTTCCGTGGACACATCGACTTCGTATCGCTTTTTGTTGGTCCCCTGGAGCGACTCTTCCTGAAGGGAGGGAATGTTGAGCCCATGTCCTACCATTTCTCCCTGGCCGACCAGGTATGCTACGCGGTAAACATCAACATATTCATGTGTGAGGTTTCCCGTCCTGACAGCAAGGGTTATATGAGCTTCGGCCCTGTGGGTGTCTATAACAATGACCTCTGCTGCAGTTTGGCCGACACAATCATTGTTCAGGTCAATAAAGAAACACCTATTGTTCATGGGAGCCAGGCCGTTATACACGTGAGTGATGTAGACTACATTATCGAAAATGACCACCCGCTACCTGTGATCCCGGAGATTCCCATTTCGGATGTCGAGCGGAAGATCGCACACTTTATTGCCGAGCGGATACCGGATGGCGCTTCGATCCAATGTGGCATCGGCGCCGTCTCCGATGCGGTGGTAACCCTGCTTGACACCAAGAAGGATCTTGGCGTCCACACGGAAATGTTCACCAATGGAATGATGCGCCTTGCACAAAAAGGCATAATAACCGGTCGATTAAAGAATTTCCATCCGAAGAAAATTTTATGCGGTTTTGCCATCGGCGACAAGGAGCTTTACGACTTTATCGACAACAATCCGATCTTCGAGTTTGCACCGATTTATGAAGTGAATAACGTTTCCAATATTGCCAGGAATGATAATATGGTCACCATCAACAATATCATGACTGCCGATCTCACCGGCCAGTGTGCCTCGGAGTCAATCGGGCATGACATGTATAGCGGAACCGGGGGGCAACTCGACTTTGTACGTGGCGC
>JBEKJA010000480.1:0-2527 GCA_050011475.1 Syntrophales bacterium | reverse complement strand
GCCTACCCCCGGTATACATGGTTGCCGAGAAGTTTGAAGCAATGGTGCGCCTGGGAGTTGTGAATAGTCGGATGAAGGATTTCTACGATCTGTGGCTGTTAAGCCGGTTGTTCGAATTCGACGGCCGGACACTCTGCGAAGCCTGCCGTAACACCTTCAGGCGTCGCTCAACACCCATGCCCAATGGATTGCCGATAGCATTTACGGATGAATTTCGGAAGGACAACCAGAAACAAACTCAGTGGCGGGCATTTGTTCGCAAGGCCGAACCTGAGAACGTCTCCGGAAACATTGATGCCGTCATTGGTGATGTGGCGGCTTTCCTCGTACCGATTCTGGAAGCAGCACGAGGAAACGAGCCCTTCGATTTATTATGGCCACAGGGAGGACCGTGGAAACAGATAACCATGGAGTGATAAGCGATTTTGAAATATCTTTCACTGGCCGCCCTCGCCCACTGGTCTGCACTTAGCTTATTCTTCAGCCGGTCATTTCAAATAAAACGGACATCTAAGTTCTATAAATATTATCGTTGTGCCATCTTATGAATTCAATGGATGGCCTGTAATCAGAGCTATTTGGTAGTTCGATTGACCTTCCATTCAGAGCATAATAATCTCGACCATTCTCATACTCTTCTTTAATTCGCTTGCTCACCTCAAATCTGTAATCTTCAGTAATGGTCACGTAGCCGCCATCAAAGAGTCTATGAATGTCTGATCTTATTAGAATGCCGTTATCTATATAATTTGGTCCACCTAATTTGAACGGTTTTATATGGGCTGCTTCTAAGGCGGGTAAGGTCCTCTCTCGTGTTATTGCGCAACGACGCTGGTATGCATCAGTGACAATAACGCGAAAACTGCCCTGCCCCAACCGTGGTAAAATGGCAACAGGGGCACCATAACGTTTTTCTGGTTCTGATATTGTAATCTTTTTCAAAACAGAACTATTAGTTTGCATTCTTAACTGAATCTCCTTCCAGAGTTCTTTACCAAAACCCGCTGTAAAGTCATATGTTTTACCGGTAACAATATTGGGGCTCCAATCAGTAGGGATAGGAATCCAATCCTTTCTCTCAAAGAAGAAAGGTTGTTCTAGTAGAATACAACCAATATTATAGTCGTTTGAAGGAGAATCTTTTGCTTTTCTATATTTCTGAATTCTCTCCTTCATTTCCATCAAATTCTTAGCGCCATTTCTTTCCAGAAATGAATTCCAAGCCAAATTTATTGGAATAATAGAACTATGTGCAAATAACCCACCACCAACGATAAAGTTTAATGGGCTATGAAGCTTAAAGAGAAATAATTCTCCTGGTTTGATCGCTTGAAAGAGCTTATTTCCACTAGGTTGCCAAAAATTTACCTCATCAATATTGGGGATGCTAAGCAGTGAGATAAACCAATCATAATCTGTAATTCCAACAAAAGCATGCATTGTAATAATTCCTAATCACCTCAATGACTTACTAGGTGACAATCATGAGAATACTTAGAAATCAGTTTTCCCCACCAGACAATGTTTTCTTTAAAATAAAATAATTTATAGAATCACTTGAAGAAGTCAACAACTATCCGGCGGTCCAATAGCTCATGATGTGACTGGTTACCGTAACTCTTGAGACAATTATAGCAGGAACTTTCGCAGTTACATTTTTCGCAAATTAATTTTGCCTCTCGTTCTACGTTTCCCCAATTATCCATACCTTCCTTTACGAACCCTGCACCTCCGGGAGTATGGTCATATAAGATAATTTCAAACCCAAGCTGATTCTGCTTGTTTAGCAACCGTCGCCACGATACGCCAATGTCAGCCTGCTCTATATCCAACACGCTGCATAAACCCCTCTGAAGGGAATACGCTAGAGACTCAATTGACGCAGGTACGACAACAGGACGTATTATCATACAGAAACTTTTAAACTGATGTCCGTACGCCAAAGGTTTGGATGATAGATTGTCAGCGCATGATATTCTCCTTGCTAATGACCGAAGTGGGTGATGTTTCTTCCCTGCTTTATAGCTTCGAAACGGTTCACTAAATCCGCACTCTGTGCAAAGCACAAAACCTTTATTCTCCGGGCCTAGGTTGTAGCGAAACAATGTTCCATCCTCTTTTAACGCCAAACGAAACAACCGAGATTTCGACTCCTGAAAAATAGATTCATCAACATGATCAATAAAGTGTGTGAGCGTTTGCCGTTGACGAATCAGCGTACTGCGCCGATACCTGGCTGATGATCCATGTTTTCCATCGATTCGTACACTAAAAGCATCAGGCTCAACAAATGGTTGAATATCTTGCTGCTTGATGGAACGTTGACAAACAGGGCAAGACCCAATTAGGTCCGACTGAATTCGCTTGGTTCTAATTTGTTCACAGCTTGGACATTTTGCATACCATTGCCTGTCTGGTTTATCCATTTTGCTGACGACATACAGTCCTGCACTGGTGAATACCTTTTTATGTGCTATTACCTGAGCACCAGGAGCAAACTCAGCTATGGCTATGCCCCGATCACGGC
>JBEKJA010000479.1:0-2534 GCA_050011475.1 Syntrophales bacterium | reverse complement strand
CCCTCGGATCTGAGCATATCGCAAACGTACTCGGCGATTGAGGGCGCGCAGGTCAGCCCCGGAGACTGGATGCCGGCGACATTCAAGAAGCCTTTCACCCGAGTGGGCCCGATGACGAAATCGTTGGTGTCACTCACGGCTCGTAGACCCGCAAACTCCGTAATGGCATCAAGAGGACTTATGGCAGGACACAAGCGCCGCACGAACGAAAAGATCTCCTCGGCACCCTGGGTCGTGGTGGAAAAATCTTCACGGTCCTCAACATCGTGGGCTGTGGGACCCACCATCAATGTGCCGTCGAACGTGGGGATGATGAGGATCCCCTTGGTCGTAGGAGTTGGGACAGGAAACACAAGCCGACGCACCAGGCCCTTGAGGCGCTTATCCAGCATGCACTCTTCACCCTTCCGCGGCTGAATGTGAAAGCTGTGGAAACCGAGTAGCCCTTCGATCTGATCGGAAACCACTCCAGTGCAATTGAGCACGAAGTGCCCTTGAAGGGTACCTCTAGGCGTGGTCACACCAATGCTATCGTCATCCGGGACAATGCTTTGTACCGGGCTGTCGACGAAGAGAGCCACACCGTTTCGGACCGCATTCTCGATGAGCGCAAAAGCAAATTCGTAAGGGTTGATCACGCCTGCTGATGGCGTGTGGAGGGCACCGAGCAGCGCGGGAGACAGGTTGGGTTCCTCGCGTCGTAGGCGATCCTGATCCCACATCTCCAAGCCGGGCACTCCTTTGGCTTCACCCTGCTTCTTCATCCGTTCGAGGGTGGGCAGATCGCTCTTTTCGATGGCGACGTTGATCTCACCGATACGCCTGAAGCCGAAGTGCAGCTCGGCAGCAAGATCGTCATAAAGGGCATTGCCGCGAACGACGAGACGTCCCTTCAACGTATCCAGACCGGTGTCATGCCCGGGATGGATAATTCCGCTGTTGGTCTTGCTTGTTCCAAAACCCACCTCCGCCTGTTTCTCAAGCAGGGCCACAGCGATGTTGAAACGTGAGAGTTCCCGGGCGATGGCACAACCAATGACGCCTCCGCCAATGATGATAACATCGTATTTACCGACCATCTCGACCTCATTACCATTCTGGGACAGTATATACCACAGTCGTAACTGCGCTTCATTCAGTCCACAGAGAAATCCACCGGAAAAGATCTCCAAGAGGCAAGTAATCTAACACATAATGTTTGTATCACATTTTGTCCCATATTTGAATTGACAGTGTCAGAAGAAGCTTTGACTCCAATCTCAACTGTTTCTTCCTGTAATCGAGCAACTCACCATCTCCATCAGAATACATGCTTTCAACCAGTAATCTTCAGCTATCATAATCTAACAATTGTGCAGATTCGTAGGAGGAGTCCGAAAAATGCTTCTTCCTGTTTTTGCTGCTCTGAAAAGTTATAGTTTTTACCTACTGAAATACAACCAAATAATTACCATGGTCTATTTTTTATTTAGTATTATTTGATAATCGCCACTATCATCCACGGGGCTGGCATCTAATCAAGTCAGGTACAATATCATTTGACTTCACGGATGCCCCCCCTCCTACTACTTTAATCAAGCTCCGATGTGAAGTGGCAAACAGGAAAGTAATAGGGGCGTCATAATGATTTTGTCAGAAAACCAAATAATAGCCCTAATCTCATTCAGTGTTGCCCTCATAATATATGTGATAGCATTACTCGGATACACGGCTTACAATCATTTCAAGCAAAAAAACCAAATCTACCCAATTACCCAAGGTAAAATAGACCAGAGGAGTTTTATCTCTACCAATAACCAATCAATTTCGGATGTAAAGTGACAAATAGAAAGTGAAACCTTATATCTTGCCTCGGACAGAGGAGAGAATGGAGGCAACCTCCGAAACAATCGAACCGAATTCCCTGAAAGACCTGATCCGCTCCCTGTCCAGTTCCATTATGAATGATCTACGTAAAGATAAGCTGATAAATTAACATACTACTCTCGGGCACGAATTGTCCCAGTTTAAAGCCAAAGAGAGGGTTACACCATGATGAACTTTCCCCAACGTTATGTATACTCTGATCGCTGGTTTTTTCCCCACTGGCCGGCTCATTTCTCACATCCTGGTGCCCTCATAAAACGAAGGGTATTCACCTTCTGCTTGTGTCTGTCGTTCATCTTTGCTGTTGGCATTCCAAACATTCAAGCCGCCGTATATTCGTACGATGAGCCCTTCTCGAATGGCTTTTCAAAACCTGGAGGCAAAAACTACTTGCCAGGGTAAAAGGCAAAATTCTCGAGGTTGGATTTGGAACTGGTGTGCCGCTGACGAGCCGAATGCGGGCCTGCTGTCAGCGGCCAGAAATCACGCCCCGCAAGAAGGAGGAGGTGGATTATGGCAATTGTAAAATGGGATCCATGGCGACACGAGCTTGATGATATATTCGGAAGCTATGCAAAGGCGGTTGGCTGGCCTCACAGTGGAAGCCAGGAGGTCATCACAACTGTTGACTGGGCTCCCCGTGTGGACATTTCCGAGACCGACAAAGA
>JBEKJA010000478.1:0-2534 GCA_050011475.1 Syntrophales bacterium | reverse complement strand
TCTGCATAAATTCTCCTTTCTGTTTCGGCATATGATTATTTTTCCATCGATAATCTCATCTTCTTGAAACAAAAAAAGCCATGGGGTTTACCCATGGCTTCAAGGAAGTTATATATTTTTATAAGCATTAATGCATACACATCCTCAAAGCAATGGGTAACCCCATTTGCTTGACCCCCTGTTTCTTACCCACTGTTCTTATAGATACCGAGAGGATGTTCATCAATTTTCCTATTCAGACTTTGTAAATTAGGGAAACATAATATGCCTTTTTTGTCAAATTATTTCACGCATGACTGAATAAGAGAATTAAATGCTGTTTCAACTGAATAAATAACATCTGAAGCATTCTCAAAGCTCAACCGATATTTCTCTTCACTTCTGCGTAGTTCCTCCTCAGCCCTTTGTCGTTCGTCCAATTCCCGGTAGGTCCGTTCAAACAATCCACTGACAGTTGAGGCAGCAAAATATTGAAGAGAAACTATGATTATCATAGCCCACGTATTCGATACCCAAATTGTTAATGCATTGTGCTTAACCACACTGGGAAGCAAAATATCTGCCTGTTCAGCATATACTAGGACCAACTCGGTAAGAAGGCAAAATCCAGCGATTATGAGACCCACTCTCTGTCCCAAAGTCAAACCGGCAATGAGTACAACGATGAGATAGAGGGCAACCGAAGGATTGTGAATACCACCACCCGTTGAGGCAAGTGCTGTAGTGATGACCCAAAACTGCAAGATCACTAGCCAACTAACCAACCTCGTATGCCCTCGCTCTATCAGGATAAGTAGAAGCACGCTTGAGGCATCTACCGTTCCAATAAGCAAAAGCTGGCTCATTGTTATCTCTGGTAACAAAATTGCAATAAGAATCATCACAGAAACTGCTAGTATGAACGTCCATAGGAGCAAATTGAAAATAGTGACCTCGATATGATGCATCATTTCAGTGGGTTACAAAGGAAATTCCCTACTCAACATAGCAGGGAATTTTTTTCGCATAGCAGGGAATTTAAATCACGGTACAGGGAATTATCAGACGAGATCAGGGAGCCTCTCTCTGTGTAGCGTTTCAAAGGAAAGTGGACAGATGACGGGTTAAAATAGGTTTTAATCCGGTTCAAAAGGTCATTAATTAACAAGTTAAGGCGTTTCTGGCGCTCTTTCAGGCCAGTAAACGGGTTTCGACTCCTCGTGGGACGCCATTAATAAAATCAATAGCTTAAGATAGAATCCCACATCTCATTCCTGGTTTTTAATACATTTTCTTCTAAAATGTTCCCGACAACAATCTCAAATATCGTTGCCTATTCCGAATTCATGAAAAGATAATGTCAGCCTACAAATATTTTTTTATTGACAAAGGAGTAATAAATATAATAGCTGTAAGTAGACACTTACAAAAATGTTAATGAATATTCACAGAAAGTAATAATGACCATAGTTGAAAAAGCAAAAAGCAAATATGAGAGCCGGGAGAAACAAAATAGCGAAATAATCCAGGCGGCCATAAAAGTATTTACTGATATGAATTATGATGTCGGAACCATGGCCATGATTGCCAAAGAAGTTGGCATATCGGAAGCCATGCTTTATAAACACTTTGACAGTAAAAAAACACTTTTTATTACATGCTTTCAGGAGATCCTCAGCGATCTGATGCATCGCTATAAAGAATGCTATAAAAGAAATCTGGATAATCCCCTCGGTTATTTGGAAGATAGTGCCGTTGAATATCTGCGTTACATAAAGGAGTCGACAAATGGCTCTAAATTTATGGTTCATATCCTGAGTAAGATACGTGATGAAGACTTGAAAAAACCTTTCATCTCGTTCTTTCAAGACAGCATCGATACTGTAAAGAAAGCCCTTGATCTCGCTAAAGAGAAGGGAGACATTAGCAAGAAAGCTAATACGGAACTAATTGCTTGGGAATACGTTGGTCATTATTACAGCATTATACTTGCCAGGGAAATGGATTCAGCACCTCTTTTGGATGAGAATGTCCTCCGTAGTATGGTCAGGGGGATGTTCCAGCGTAGTTAGATAAAATCACCTGAGACAATTTACAGTTACTCTCAAATAAAGGGGCAATTTATTCTCTAATGTGAGCAATTACTTACAAAAATATAATCGTATGATCACCTATGCTAAAATCAAAAATTGGAGAAAAATATATGAATGGCACTTTGGTTGAACTCCTGGAGAACCGCCTCAGGGAAACTCCGGACCGCGTATACCTGAAATACAGGGACGGTAATGAGAATTGGAAGGCGATAGCCTGGGGTGAATATGGTGCACGCATTGAACGGTTCTCACGATCGCTTTTGGCTCTTGGTGTCAGCCAGGGAGATAAAGTTGCCCTGATAGGAACAAGCTCACCTGATTGGTTTGTAGCAGACATGTCTATCATGACGATGGGAGCCATCACCGTCCCCATCTATTTTACAAGCAGTGGAGAACAGATCACCTACATTCTGAATCACTCGGAGGCAAAAATATTTATCGTTTTGGGAAACAACGATGTCC
>JBEKJA010000477.1:0-2535 GCA_050011475.1 Syntrophales bacterium | reverse complement strand
AATTGAAGGAAAGAAGGAGTAAACGATGCCGAAAGTAAAGACACATCGGGGGGCGGCCAAGCGGTTCAGCCTCACGGGGACGGGCAAGGTCAGGCGTCACAAAGCCTTTGCCAGCCATATCCTGACGACGAAGACGAGGAAGCGTAAGCGTAATCTGCGAAAGGCAACCCTTATGGATCAAACATTTGAACGGCAGATTAAAAGATTGATCCCTTATGTATGAATGGAGTGAAGAGTCATGCCAAGAGTTAAACGGGCCGTAACGGCCAAGAAAAAAAGAAGAAAAATTCTGAAGATGGCCAAGGGCTATTTTGGTGCCCGAAGCCGGCTTCTCCGGACAGCAACCGAGGCGGTCAACCGCGCCATGGCCTATGCGTTCAGAGATCGAAGAGCTCGCAAGCGGGCATTCCGCAGGCTCTGGATTGCCAGGATCAATGCTGCGGCCCGGGCCAATGGGATCCAGTACAGCCGCTTGGTGGACGGAATGAAAAAGGCAGATATGGATCTGGACCGAAAAGTGCTTGCCGATATCGCCGTACGAGATCCACGCGGATTCTCGGTGATCGCTGAGAAGGCAAAGGGAAAGCTGTCCCAATGACCGACGCTGTTGCGGAACTGCTGAAGCAAGCTGAAGTGGAACTCCTCGCGGCAGATACGCGGGATGCGATTGAGACAGTCCGTGTCAAATATCTCGGGAGGAAGGGTCTCCTGACTGTCCAGTTGAGAAATCTTGGCGAAATGCCGCCGGAGGAGCGGCCATCGTTTGGTAAGAGGCTCAATGAGGCCAAAGAAAAACTGGCCGTTCAGCTGGAGGAGGCGATTACCAGGAAATCCCACTCAGAAAGGGATGACAGGCTTCAAAAAGAATGGGAGGATGTCACACTGCCGGGACGTGACATTACCCAGGGCAGCCTTCACCCCGTCACTCAGGTTCTCCGTGAGGTCTGTGGAATATTGACAGGTCTTGGATTCTCGATTGTAGAGGGACCGGAGGTTGAGCTGGATTGGTATAATTTCGAAGCCTTGAACCTGCCTAAAGATCATCCCACCAGGGATATGCAGGATACTTTTTATATCGAGGATAACATTGTCCTGCGGACCCACACATCCCCTGTCCAAATCCGGGTTATGGAAAAGCAGCGGCCACCGGTCAGGATCATTTCCCCGGGCCGCGTATATAGACCGGACTCAGACGTATCCCATACTCCAATGTTCCACCAGATTGAGGGACTGCTTGTTGACAGGGGCATTACGTTCGGCGATCTCAAGGGGGTGTTATCGGCATTTATCCGGGAATTTTTCGGAGAAGATACCGCCATTCGATTCCGTGCCAGCTTCTTTCCCTTTACCGAGCCAAGTGCGGAAGTGGATATTCGTTGTGTTATGTGTCATGGGAAGGGCTGCAGGGTTTGCAGTCAGAGCGGATGGTTGGAAATTCTTGGCTCAGGAATGGTGGATCCTGAAGTGTTTCGGAATGTCGGTTATGACCCCGAGGAAGTAACGGGATTTGCATTTGGCGCTGGTATAGAACGAATGGCCATGCTCAAATACGGCATCTCGGATATCCGTTTATTCTTTGAGAATAATAGGCGATTTTTACTCCAATTTTAATCATCCATCTTATACAGAGACTATAAAATATGCTGGTAAGTCTTAAATGGCTCAAAGATTATGTTGACATCGTACTTCCACCGGCTGAGCTAGCCGAGCGCCTCACAATGGCTGGTCTTGAAGTGGAGTCTGTCAAGGAGGTTCATCCGGAGTTTACATGTGTTGTCACGGCCAAAATAACTAAAATTCAGCCACACCCTGATGCGGATAAACTGTCGTTGTGTGAAGTGAAAACAGATTCGGAAACCCTTTCCGTTGTTTGCGGAGCCCCGAATGTCGCCGTCGGCAAGATCGTACCCCTCGCAAAAGTGGGTGCAACGATTCCAGGCGGGTATACCATTAAAAGTTCGAAAATTCGCGGCCAGGCTTCCGAGGGGATGTTATGCTCCGAAGAAGAGCTGCTGATCGGTGCGGACAATGCGGGGATAATGATCCTGCGCGATGATCTGCCTCTGGGTAGCGATCTTGCTGATGTTCTTGACCTGACGGACGTAATTTTTGATATCAGCATCACCCCCAACAGAGCGGATTGCTTGTCCATCATAGGGATTGCCAGGGAGGTGGCGGCTATAACCGGACAAAGTTTCCGGTATCCGAACATCACTATCAGGGAAAACAATGTAGATATTCAGAGTCTGACCTCTGTAGAAATCCTTGATTCCGACCTGTGCCCACGTTACACGGCACGTATGATCAAAGATGTGACGGTTGGCCCATCCCCCCTGTGGATGAGACAGCGATTGGAGGGTGTAGGACTTAGATCCATCAATAATGTTGTGGATGTGACGAATTTCGTCATGATGGAGATGGGTCAGCCCCTGCACGCTTTCGATTTCCGCTTCCTTGAGCTGGGTCGTATCGTGGTCAGACGTTCCAGGGAAGGGGAACCTTTCGTTTCGCTTGATGGGAAGGAGAAAATTCTTC
>JBEKJA010000476.1:0-3118 GCA_050011475.1 Syntrophales bacterium | reverse complement strand
GACCCAGTACCATGCGTTCATGCAGCCTACCATGACGCCGCTGATCAGCAGCGTCATGGTCCAGGAAAAACGGCTCGGCCAGGTTCTGTCTATCCATAGCCCGATGGCTACACCAATCAGAGTTGGAATCGTGACGGCCCAACCGACGACTCCGATCATGCCAAGACCGAACCAGATGTTCTGGTCTTTCTCTTTCCTCCCCCGGATTCGCAGGGCTTCGCGCGTCCCCACCCTTTTCGTGAAGGATTCGGCAATGACCTTCCGCCTCTCTTTCGACGTCAACTGGCTTTTATTCATGATCCTGCAGCTCCATGAACCTCCGTATACGTCTTCAAATGGTTTTGTGCAAATTGGATCAAAAAACTAAGAGAGTGTTCAGCGCCCATATAAACCTTTCCTGCCTTTTCGGCAAGTCTCAAAGTGCAATTTTGCTTCCTTCGTAAAAGCATCTTTTTTTTAATCTGCTCGTACCGTTCCAGAATCTCAAAGTCACGCCCATAATATACATCCGCAGGGGTAACGTTGTACAATGTCAAAATCATTCTCGCGGATACGCTGGACGGCCTCTTTGCCGTTTTGTACAATGTCAAAATCATTCTCGCGGATACGCTGGACGGCCTCTTTGCCGTTTTCACAGATCTCTACATTCCGAATACCCCGCCATTTCAGCAACCGCCTAGCAGAATTCAGGAAAACTTCCTCGTCGTCCACAATAAGTATTCTCATAGATGCAGCCTCCCGGCATCTTCGATGATATCTTGCAGTTGCTTCAATGAAAATGGTTTCTTCAACAAGTACGGCCTGTCACAATCCGCTTCTTCATCCGGCACCGCCAATTCCTGCCCGTAGAAGATAACTGTAATCAAGGGGAACCGGTGATGAATTTTCCTCCAGAGGTCCCAACCCTTCCTGGCGGAAAGCTGCACTCCCGCCAGAACCACATCCACCTCGGGATGCTCTTCCAGGAAAGTCATGTATTTTTCAGGACTGTTATTACGCACCGCTGGAAGAATACAGGCATCCACGAAATTCATCTTGATCTCTTCAAGGAATGCCTTGTCCCGTCCAATACAAAGAATAGATGGATGGATGGTTAAGGATTTTTCTCCATCTACCGGTATATAAACTATAAAATGGCTCCCCACTCCCGGTTTTGTCAGGACGCCAATCCTCCCATTGTGTTCCCTGATCAGACCATAAGAGATGGAGAGGCCCAATCCCGTACCGTCATGGTCACGGCGGGTTGTGAAGAATGGATCGAAGATATGATCCAGAACATCCTTCTCCATTCCCCTGCCGTTGTCTTCGATCTCGATGACAATCCCCCGCAGCCTTTCGAGATAGCGTGCTGTGATAATGATACGCCCTTTCCTGTCTGAAGGAATCGCCTGATGGGCATTGATCAGCAAATTGGCAATAACCTGCTCTATCTTTTGAAAATGGCCCTGGATTGGAGGTATATTGCTGTCGATGTACTGATCGATTTTCGACACAGTTTTTCGGACCTGGGCTCCGACAATGATTAAGGCGCCTTCAATCACATCGCTTATTTGAACCGGCTTTTTCTGGGCCATGTCGTCGAGTCTGGCAAATTCCTTCAAACCGGTGACGACCCGCTTGATCCTTTGAGACGCTATCTTGAACTCTTCTATAATTTCACGCATATTTGTACTGACTTCCACGTAACTGATCCCGCGTTCTCCCCAGTCCGGATGCGTGGCGCCATCGCTGGCCAGAATCGGTTCAATGGCATTCCACATCTCCTCTAGGAGCGGAATGTTGTGAGAGATAAAACTCACCGGATTATTGATTTCATGAGCGACTCCGGCTACAACCTCTCCCAGCGCTGTCAGCTTATGAGACTGAATCAATTGCTGGAGGTGCAATTCGCCCTCCTGTCTGATTCTCTTGTCTTCAGTGATATCCTTCCAGGTGCCGATAAAGTGGCTTTTAAACTGATCCGGAAGGTGTACAGGGCGCCGATAATCGGAAAACCATTTGTATGCGCGGTCAGCAGCCTGGAACCGGTATTCACTTTGATGAATCCCTTCAAAGGATTGTGCAAGCTCCGAAAGAACACGGGTGCGGTCATCAGGATGGATATGGTCCTGCCAGAAAGATGGAATCTCAAGGAACTGTTGGGGTTTATACCCCGTAATCTCTTCGATGGTACTGCTGACAAAGGTTGTGGCGTAGGGCTCCCTTCTGTTGCAGGTGAAGGAAACGATAGGCAAAGATTCAAGGATTAAAGAGAGTTGATCTGTCGTCTCCTGCAACGCTTCTTCCGCTTTCCATCTTTCTACGAGCTCATTTTGAAGCGCTTCGTTGGCCTTGGTCAACTCCATGGTTCTCTTCTGAACTCTTGCTTCAAGCTGCTCATGCGCCTTGATAAGGGCTTCCTCAGCGATTTTTTTCTCTGTAACATCTTCAAGGGTTTCAACCGCGCCAATAATCTCTCCATGATTGTTGCGTATCGTCGCGGCAGTGAAACGGAGCCATCTTCCCCGCTCCCCAAGGGCAGGGAAAAAGTCCGTTGCCTCATACGCCTCCTCGATAAGATTCGACTTGATATACTTGCCGACATACCATTTTGGAATGATGTCATGGGATCCGTCAACAAGCAGGTCCGCCATGCAGGGGCGCTCCGTATCATAAAAGGCGCGCCAGTGCAGCCTTTTCCCGACCACTTCCTCCATCCGAATCTTGCTGAGTTCCGCCAGGGCTTGATTCCAAAATATAACCCGATGTTCCCGATCGATAACAAAGGTTGGAATTGGAGAGCATTCCATAATGATGCGCCGGAACATCGGCTCACCATTATTGAAAGAGTTAATGGGCCGCACAGGTTTCATGCAGGTACCTCTCTTCTAGTGTCCATCCGGAGCGGAAAAGAACCATTTCCAGATATCAGTTAATTTGCCATATTTGTGCCATTGAAGGCAACCCAAATTACTGAACATGCAAGACAACAATAATCCCTTAGCTTATTTGCATCATTTCTGTTAAGGAGGGCAACCCGTTTTTACGAGGTTCGCAACCCATCGGGGTTGACAGGGAGACTGCTTTAATGGGAATCCAAAAAGGAAATTTGACCTGCACGCGGTTCCGGATTGATGGA
>JBEKJA010000475.1:0-2545 GCA_050011475.1 Syntrophales bacterium | reverse complement strand
CGTGGTTATTGGTCTTCATTTCGGGAAGATTCTCGGCGAATACCAGGCACTGCGGATGATCGAAGAAATGAAGCCGGAAAGTCTGGTTCTGGTCATTCTGACACCAATGTCAGGAACCGGAATGAGCAAAGTGAGTCCTCCCGAACCGGAGGAAGTGGAAAGAGTACTGAAATCCGCGCGCACATGGAACCCGGATACTTTCCTGACACTCGGCTGTGCCAGACCTCTGGGAAGGTACGGACGGTGCGTAGAAAAGATGGCTATTAATCATGGGGTCAACGGCATTGCTTTTCCAAGCGACATGGCAGTGGATTATGCTTCAAGCCGCGGATTGACCCCCGTATTTTCCGAAGAATGCTGCTGTATGGGGAGTTCGTGTTGAACGGATTCTACGCCAGGTTATAGCGCTTCATTTTCTTATAGACTGTGCAGCGGTTAATGCCAAGCTCTCTGGCAACTTTGGTTATATTGCCTCCGGACTGGGAGAGGAGCGCCATGATCCTGCCCCGTTCATCGTCCTTCAATTTTTCTTTCTTGATTCGCCTTGCATGATGAAGGAAGTTTGCCCCAGTCCCGGTTTCTCGTGCCACCGACTTCATGATGGGTAGCGACCGTATTTCACCTGGAAGATGATCCAGGCTTAAATGTCCATCATTGCAGTACAGCAGCATTTTCTCAACAACATTCTGGAGTTCGCGGACATTGCCGGGCCAACTATACTTCTTGAAGCATTCGATCACTTCGGGGGATATCCTGATCGCGGCTCCCTGCTGCCCGTTGGTCATTGATTTGATAAAAAAGTCGACCAGCAGGGGAATGTCCTCCAAGCGATCTCTTAACGGCGGAATCTTTATCGTGATCACATTCAGGCGGTAGTAAAGATCCTGCCGGAAATTATTCCTCATTACTTCCAGTGAAAGGTCTCTGTTGCTGGCGCAGATAATCATGACATCGATGGGAATTTCGGTGATGCTTCCGATCCGTGTCACAGTCCTCTCCTGGAGGACTCTAAGCAGGTTTACCTGCTGGTCCAGAGGCATCTCGGCAATTTCATCCAGGAAAATGGTGCCCCCGTCGGCGAGTTCAAATTTGCCGGGCCGTCCCTCTTTCTTCGCCCCCGTAAACGATCCTTCCGTATAGCCGAACAGCTCACTGGCAATAAGCTCCCGCGGCAGGGCCCCGCAGTTGATTGCTACGAACGGACCATTTTTTCGATTGCTGTTGTTATGTATTGCCTGAGCGAAAATCTCTTTTCCCGTTCCGCTTTCTCCCTCAAGAAGGATATTATTAGAAGTTTTGGAGGCTCTTTCCGATAGATGCAGGGCAGTCTTTATCACGGGGCTACTACCGATAATATTCTTGAAATGAAATCTTGCAGATGTTGCGGCGTAACGTTTAATCAGCTTGCGCAGTTTCTCCGCTGGAGTAAGAACAATGATACCTCCCACGATGTTTTCCTGCTCATCCTTGATGGGATTGGCTGTAGCCAAGATATTTATGGGTTGTTTCTCTGCCTTGATTGTTGCCTCTTTGTCTGTGTACGAAGCACCTTTTTCGAGGACTTCATTATTGAAGACAAAACCATCATTGAAATAATCATAAATGAACCGGGAAATAATGCTGTCCTGAGACTGTCCAATCATCTTTGTCGCCACTGGATTTATTTGTTTGATAACCCCGGATTTATCAGTAACGATCACTCCATCAGACATGCTTGTCAGCACGTTCGCAAGTCTATTATTTATAATGGTAAGCTGTTTGTTTTTTTCCCGGATCATGATTTCGTCGCTGATGACCTCCATTGCGGCTATCATCATGGCTGCCGTATGCTTCTGCGCGGCAAGTACAAAACCCGTGGCGATCAATGACCCGGTCAGCCGGCCTTCATTATTAAATATAGGCGCACCGATGCAGGCTGATTCATGGTGCAAGTGGCCATAATGTTCTGCGCCAAAGATCTGGAACGGCTTTTTATGGCGTAATACCAGATCAATACCATTGGTGCCGACATCTTCTTCCAACCATCGCACTCCTGGCTTGTAATTCACCTTTCTTTCTTCAATCAAGCTCTTAAGTTCAGGAGTGCTTATAATCTCAAGTATGAATCCATGCTCATCCGTCAATACCACGATAAAACCTGAATCACGGATCACGTTATATAGCCTTTTCATAAAAGGCGTTGCAATATTGATCAGGTCTTTCTTTCTGGACAAGAGGTCTGCAAATTGAGATTTATTGAGGAATTTAGGGGAAGACTTGTGGTACGGATCAATTCCCATCTTACGGCAGCGTTTCCATGAATCCCTGATTTCTGGCCGCAATAATTCATTATTTAATTTACCGGAAGAAATGAATTCTTTCCATACCGATTCAGTAGCGGATAGTGTTGTCTGCTTTCTCTCAGGCATCATCATATCTTCTTCTTATTATTAATCAATATCCGTATAATTGATTGATCATCAGCATTGATTATATATCAATATAGTTCAAACAATAGGAAAATAGAATAGATATTTTAAGTCATTAATGAATGTGTTTACATTTT
>JBEKJA010000474.1:0-2993 GCA_050011475.1 Syntrophales bacterium | reverse complement strand
GCAAGGAAACGCGTTCCAACCCACACACCCACACATCCCATGGCCAGCGCCGCAGCCAGACCACGCCCATCACCAATGCCACCGGCAGCCAGAACTGGTACCGGCGATGCTGCATCAATCGCCATAGGCAACAGCGCCATCGTTCCTATTCTTCCAGTATGGCCACCTCCATCGTAGCCCTGTGCCACGAGAAGATCGATGCCGGATCGTGCCATACGTTGTGCATTTTTTGCATTACCTGTGATAGCGAGCACTTTGACACCGTTTGCATGGGCCTCTTCAACCATGAAACCAGGATTGCCAAGCCCAGCGCAAAAAAGAGGTACTTTTTCTTCGAGGCAGACTTTAATGGCATCATTGGGCCGCATAGTTGTGGTATTGAGCTTGATCATGAGTTCAACTTCGGGTATCTCAAGTTCTATCCTTATTTTTTTAATCAATATCGCGCTTAATGGCACCTCCAGCAAACCCTGTATTGTGTTTTCAGAAACGCTTAGCCTGCTCGGGAGAAGAATATCCACGCCATATGGTTTACCTGTCTTTGATTTGATCTCTCGGATGGCATCGCGTAGTTCATCGATAGTAAAGCCGCTTCCACCTAAAACACCGAGGGCACCGGCCTCAGATACTGCGACAACCAGTTCCACCGGTGAACCTGTCTTCTCACCAATAAGTGTCGGCCCCATTCCTGCGCAAAGAATCGGGTATTCTATTCCAAGCATGTCACACAGTTTCGTCCGAAGCACCATTTTCCCCATACATCCTCCTTTTTCCCATACTACCCCATTTGAAAAAGTGATCAACAGGCTGGAATCTTTCAAAGCGTATATTTAAACCACTGCTCCTGAAACATTGAATGTTATTGTTATGTTCAATGCTACCGATACGTGTACCACATGTTAAGTTAAAGTTCTGCCATTTTTAATTATTACAGTTTGAAAGCTTGCATAAATCAAAAATGGCACTGACAAACGATTTCAGGAAGTAATAAATAAAACTACCACAGATGAATTTTAACTGTAATGTCGGTACCGCTCTAATTTTGATTTTGGCAGGACTTCCTTGATTCGCTGCCTCCTAATCCCTTATTCTAACTTCCAGCCGATGCTTTGCTATCCAGTTATACAGATTGACGATAGATGTGCTGTATTTCTTTGCTACCCTTTTCTTTGGTACCCCATCCCTGAGCAACGCAACGATCTCCTTTTTGTGTTGATCAAGCTTGCTTTTTCCGGGTCCTTTAGGTCTCACCACGCGTGTAGGGGTTGAAATCGTAGCTCAGTATCTCAATGCGGTAGGTAGTAACATAGGCGAAAATGTAGCCGATCCCTACTCTCCAAAAACCGGAACAATTGTTCCGGTTTTGAAGAAAGGAAAATACATGATTGAAGAATGGCGTGTCTGGCCTTCATTGATTGGAATGGGACCAATTGGTCCCACTATCGCAACAACGTCAGAAGAAAGAATTAAACGGTTCGCATGTCGTTTACTCACATCCCATACACTACGGCAGTAAGCTTTGAATCTTGGGTACACACCTTCATTTTCAACTTTGTCTACGATTATAGACATTTTATCTAATGGACAGGGACTGGCTATATTTCTTGCATAGTTTCACTTATTATTTTCCTTATCATCAGGATCGGGCTTATCACTATCGGTATACTCCACGACAAACGTGTATACGCCTCCACTCAACTCAGTTCTTTCTTTGAACATACCGATCTCTTTGCCCATCAATTGCAGTGCGCTGGTTTTGTCATGCAGCTCGAACTCCACGTTCTCTGTAATAAATTCCACGTCCTTATTCTCACCCCGGGTTGGCCGACTGACTATACGAGTTATCTTCAGCTTCTTGATGGCACGGGATATCTGGGGCGTGAGATCCTTCAGATTCTTTACCTTCCAATTCTCATCAAAGTAATTGTCAATATCAGAAAAAGCACTGAGGGAAAGCTCCTTCAGGACCCGTTCTTTTGTGGCCAGAAATCTGGTGGCCAAGTTCTCTTCATAATCCCGGACTGCTGCCTGAACCTTAAGTAATGTTAAGAGTTGGGATGCTTGGACACCGGCATTCTTGGGCTTGTATCCAGCCCGGATGGCCGCCTTTGTCCCATTGTAATCCTTGAAATATTCCAAAACAAACCGGCGCTGTTTTGCAGGTAATGTATCTGCTGTTACGAACTTCAAGTTAATGGTCTTAAAGTTGTCCTCAACTACTTCAAGTTCTTTTAACTGTGGTCTGTATATTTTCATAGGTCTCCAGTGTATTTCCTGCAATCCGCCTTATACTTATATAAATGATTTTAAGGCCTCAGTAAGTTTTTATTCCTCAATTATGTGGGAAGAAATTCCTTCCTGAAATGTTGTTTTTCTTATTTGCCAAGACATACGACATTTCAACAGGAAATATAAAAAATGGCAGAACTCTAACTTAACATGTGGTACACGCAACCGAGGACAAGTCAGTTTTTGATCCAATTTGTCCAAAATCACTTGAAGACATACAATGGGAAGAAAGGGGTTCTTGGATCGGTGGAACCCCTTCCTAATTCCTGCATCAAAAGGATCAAACAAATGAAATATAAAAAGCTGATCCTTTCTCAGGCTTCTGTTAAGAGTCAACCCAGGATTGCCTTCAGATCGTCGTCAGGCGTCGATATCTGTTTGATATCAAAATTTTTCACAAGGACGTCCAGTACGTTCGGCGTAATAAAAGCCGGAAGCGAGGGCCCCAGGCGAATATCCTTGATGCCGAGGGAAAGGAGTGTCAGAAGAATAGCTACTGCCTTCTGCTCATACCAGGAAAGCACCATCGACAAGGGCAGATCATTGACACCGACATCAAATGCCTTGGACAGAGCTATAGCAATCTGGATAGCCGAATAGGCATCGTTGCACTGTCCTATATCCAGGAGCCTGGGAATGCCACCGATATCTCCAAGGTCCTTGTCGAAGAAACGGAATTTGCCGCATGCAAGCGTCAACACCAC
>JBEKJA010000473.1:0-2566 GCA_050011475.1 Syntrophales bacterium | reverse complement strand
GGGCGAGGGCACGTTCCCGAATGGTCCGTCCCGTCAAATATGCGACGCCATACTCCGTCACGATTAAATCGAGAGATTCCCTGTTGGAAAACTGCTGTGGAAGGTCCCCAACAGAAAGAACGATATTGGACAAGCCTTTAAGATTTCTGCTGGGTAGAGCGAAAAGAACCTTGCCGTTGGTGGACATCGCCGCACCGGCTGCTAATTCCTGAATGGCTCCAGGGCTTGCCGTTACATTTCCCTTTCCGACATGGAGAGCGATATCTCCTGTTAGGTCGGCCTTTCGTGCCGGCAGGATTGCAATGAACCGGTCATTAAGGCCGATGTTTTTCGGATCAAGCACAACATCAAGGGGCTGGAATTCCATCATCGGGTTGCGATCCAGCCAGAGCATCAGTTCCTGTGTGCCAAAGGTGTATGTGGCGAGGCACTTGCCCCGGAAAAATTTCTTCTTTCGATTAGTAACGGCGCCACTCTTGACAAGGTCCATGAGCGGGTCAGTAAAGAAGGGGGTGTGGATACCCAGATGCCGTTTTCTTTTCAAGTGGGGGGGCAGGGCCTCATAAATGGGTCCTATGCCGAATGAGAAACAGCTTCCATCCGGTATCACGGAGGCGATATTGACGGCTAGCTTATGGTAGACCTCAGCCACGGGCCAGCGCGGAAAATAAATGGGCGGCTCCGTAGTTTCAACGAGGTAATTGAAATCATTGACATGGACAATCGTATCACCAAGGGTTCTGGGTGTTAAATGGCTTATTTCTCCTACGACCAGATTGGCGTTTTCCATAGCCCGTCTGGACACATCGACACCGACGCCGAGGGTTGCATATCCTGACTCGTCCGGAGGAGTGATTTGAATGAAGGCAATGTCGATGCGATATGCACCTGATTTGAAAAACCATGGAATTCGTGAGAATCGGCTCGGGATGATATCCACGCGGCCTGCGGTGATTGCATCGCTTGCGGTCCATCCTGAGAAGAAAGTCTTCAGTCGAAACTTGCTCGCATACCGCTCATCCAGTGGAACTGTGTCACCCAGACTGACGAGCTGGATAACCTCAAGATCCTGAAGATTTCCCTGAGTGGACGTCATCAGGTGCTGAACAAGAGTACGCGGCTCCGCCGTGCCGGTGCCGATAAATATGCTCATCCCCGGTTCGATCATGGACATGATAAACTCAGGAGAGACAACTTTTTCCTCCCATGAGTACCCCATTGTTTCGGACATAAATCAATCTTCCTTCAAAAAATCCATCATCGTCCTGTGTAGGGCATCCTCCACAAGATTCTTTATTTCAGCAAGGCGTTTTTCCGTACTTGCTTCGAACCTGAGAACAACGACGGGTTGTGTATTGGAGGGCCTGAGCAGCCCCCATCCATCACGGAAGGGGATGCGGACGCCATCTATATCGATAATCGGGTAATCTTTTCGAAAATGCTCCTTGACAGCTTCAACGACCTGGAACTTTATATGATCCGGGCAATCAAGGCGGATTTCAGGTGTGGTGTAAGTTTTCGGCACATCCCCCAGAAGGTTGCTTAAACTCCGGCCTGTCTGCGAAAGAATTTCAAGCAGTCGTACAGAGGCGTAAATGGCATCATCGTAACCGTAATACCGATCGGCAAAGAAAAGATGGCCACTCATCTCTCCGGCGAGCAATGCATGCTCCTCCTTCATTTTGCCCTTGATTAACGAGTGCCCGGCCTTCCACATGATGGGACGGCCGCCATGAGCAGCGATATCGTCATAGAGTTTTTGGGAGCACTTCACTTCGCCGATGATGGCTGCCCCGGGATTTTCCTTCAGGATGAAGCGGGAAAAGAGAAGGAGCAGTTCATCTCCCCATAGTATCGATCCATTATCCGTTACGATACCCAGGCGGTCTGCATCACCATCGTAAGCAATGCCGACATCTGCTTTTTTACTTGCAACCATGGCAATCAGGTCCTGAAGATTATCCGGAATAGTGGGATCGGGGAAATGGTTGGGAAAATGGCCGTCGGGGTCACAGTAAAGATCCGTTACTTCACAGCCCAATCGCTGGATAATGGGGAGAGCATAATAGCCACCGACCCCGTTGCCGCCGTCAACGATCACTTTAAGCCCCTGTTTTACATTGACGTTATGATAAAGCAGGTCCTGATAGAGGCCCGTAATTTCCTGCCGGCTGGTTTTTCCTTTTCCACGGTCATACTGCTGTTCATCCATAATTTTGCGAAGAGTCTGGATATCATCCCCATAAATGGTATCGGGTCCGATGCAGATTTTGAACCCGTTGAATTCCGGTGGATTATGGCTGCCAGTCACCATGACACCGCCATCCGTCTTCAGTTCGCGGATGGAAAAATAGAGCATGGGTGTAGCACATAAACCCACATCAATGACATCGATACCGGTTGCCGTAAGGCCCTTCATTATGGCGTCGTGGTATATTTCGGAGCTCAGGCGGCAATCACGGCCTATGGTCATAGTCCTGACAGTGTGCCTGCGGGCAAATGTTCCAACAGCTAACCCGAGTTCCAGGGAAAAATCAGATGTCAGGTCCTTTCCCACAACGCCGCG
>JBEKJA010000472.1:0-2580 GCA_050011475.1 Syntrophales bacterium | reverse complement strand
TTGAATCAGAAAATAATCGTGGACTTTTACCAAAAATATTTATAATGGTGCTCCCCGGTGTCGGGATGTAGCCCAGCTTGGTAGGGCACTGCGTTCGGGACGCAGGAGTCGCGCGTTCAAATCGCGCCATCCCGACCATTTCTTTATCCGCCCACTACGGACGCCATCTGGAAAATAGGCAGATACATCGCAATGATCATACCGCCGACAATACCCCCAAGAAATACCATCATGATCGGTTCTAAAAGGGCAGTCATGGCATCCACCGCAGCATCGACCTCATCGTCATAGAAATCGGCGATCTTGGACAGCATTGCATCCAACGCACCTGTCGCTTCACCAACTGCAATCATTTGAACAACCATCGGGGGGAAGATATCCGTTTCCGAAAGGGGTTCCGCTATGGTTCGGCCCTCACTGATACTCTTCCGCGTTTCGATCAGCGCGTGCTCGACAATGACATTGCCCGCTGTCTTACTAACAATGTTCAAAGCCTCAAGAATTGGCACCCCGCTGGAAAGCATGGTAGACATGGTGCGCGTGAACTTGGCAACCGCCACCTTCCTGAAAAGCGGACCGAATACAGGCATCTTGAGAAGAAAGTCATCAACAGCATAGCGGCCTCTTTCTGTCTTATAAAAGCGCCGGAAGCCGTAAACGAGAGCCACTACCGCCAGGATCAGAATGTAAAAGTAGTGCTGCATAAATTCACTGGCACTGATGAGAAACTGGGTTGGTGCTGGCAAGTTCCCGCCTGCCTCGGAAAACATCTTCTGAAAGACTGGGATTACCTTGAGCAGCAATAGACTGACAACTCCAATGGATATGACCAGAACACTGATCGGATAGGTCATGGCTCCCTTTACACGGCTCTTGAGTTTCATTGCCTTTTCCATGTAAGTGGACAGACGCCCCAAGATTACATCCAGAATACCTCCCGCTTCACCGGCAGATACAAGGTTGACAAAAAGATCATCATAAATATCAGGGTACTTTTTCAAAGCGTCGGTAAGGCTCGACCCCGCCTCAATATCTTCTTTTATCGCACGGATCGCACCTGCAAACGCTTTATTCTGTTCCTGCTGAGATAACAGATCAAGGCACTGGATCAGGGGAAGTCCGGCATTGATCATCGTGGAAAAGATGCGAGCAAACACGACCACATCTTTTTCTTTGACCCTCTGTTTGAGGAACGGCAGGTATTCCTTCAAGGACTTCGGTTTAACCTTGATTGAAATGGAGCGATAGCCCAATCGACGAAGTTGCCCCCGAATAGCAGCCTCGTCAGCAGTTTCCATCTCGCCTTTCTTTGCCTCTCCCTTCCTTGACGTGCCTTCCCATAAATAGACTGGCATCGCTACCCCCTTTTCCCTTTCCCGCCGAGAATCTGATAAAGAATTATTCCTGCAGCGACAGATACATTCAATGAACCAATTTTACCCTTCATTGGAATTGAAATCAGGACATCGCATTTCTTCCTGACCAACGGCCTGATTCCCCTGCCTTCACTGCCCATTACCAATCCTATGGAACCGCTGATATCCAAATCCCTGATATCCTGCCCTCCGGCGCTATCCGCTCCGTAAATCCATAAGCCTTTGGCCTTCAGTTCATCCAGTGTGCGCGCCAGATTAACCACTTGTACCACAGGGGTGTAATGGAGCGCCCCTGCAGAAGCTTTCATGACAGATGGTGTTAACTGCGCTGCCCGATCCCGGGGCAGGATTACACCATTCGCTCCGCAACAATGAGCGGTACGGATCAGTGATCCAAGATTTTGAGGATCCATAATACCATCAAGGATCAGTATGAGATCATCCTGGACATCCGGATGCCGGTTGGCAAGAATATTTTCCACCGTCGCCGGTGCCGGTTCATCCCAGATACCGATGACACCCTGATGAACCCTATTACCCGCCAGACGATCCAGATGAGCCCTATCCTCGAACTGTACAGGGATCCCTCGCTGAACCGCCATGGATAAAACACTATCATCAATCCCAGGCTTTCTCCCAGAAGCCAGTATGATTTTTTTCAGCTTCCCAGCCTCACCGCGAAGCGCCTCAAGAATGGGATTCATACCATATATCAACTGCATGGAGGCAACCTTATGCAGATCCAAGAACGACACGCTCGTGCGGTCTGGCTTTAAGGCCGTCATCAATTTCCCGGATAAACTTCTCGGCTTCCGCTACCGGATCCTCAGCGGCCTGGATAGGTCTGCCTATAACAAGAAAATCCGCACCATCGCGTATGGCTTCATGTGCGGTCCAAACCCTCTTCTGGTCATCTCCCACAATTTCAAGCGGCCCCCGGATACCAGGTGTGACAATAAGGAACTCATAGCCGCAGGACCTGCGAATGGCCGCAATATCCCGGGCGGAAGCAACGACGCCGGAGACACCGGAATCCCTGGCTAAAATAGCCAGACGCATCACCATTTCGGCCGTTGTAAAGGGAAATCCAAGTACGCTCAGGTCAGAATCATTCAAACTCGTCAGAACTGTAACCGCCAACAGGGCGGGTAAAGATCCTTCTGGGCCTGGGGCAGCCTGCTGTACAGCCTTTACTGCCGCACGC
>JBEKJA010000471.1:0-2587 GCA_050011475.1 Syntrophales bacterium | reverse complement strand
AATGGCTTTACTTTCATACCGATTACCTCCTAAATAAATGGGTGGATGGACCGATGAACATCGGCCGTAAAAAGTTAATAAGAGCTTAATCATTGAATCGAGTTTGTCAAGGAAGAGTCGGTGCCGGCAAAATCAAGCCGCTAAAAACGATTTATAATGTAATGGTATTCAGCATTCATTTCCGGATGACAGACGACCTCAATGCTGCCGTGCTGGAAACGATTCATCAGATCGTCCATATCCGGCATCCAATTGAGGCTGGTCATGTAATCGGATGAAAGGGAAGGTGTACGGGAGCTGCTTCGCTGGTTTATTTTTCTGAGCCGATCAATAATCAATGCCCTTAAGCTTGAATATGGCACAATTCTCTTCATGGCAAAACGGATATAGGGAATGGCATATTTTTCCCTGAGTGCACAGGTAATCCGGAAAAAGGGCGGAAAGTAATGAATATGCTCGTGAGAATTGATTCCATCCGGCAGTTTCTCGAATAATTGATGAAATTTCGTGATCTGATTTTCCCAGAGGCGTTCGGTTTCCAGGGTTCCCACTCCGCCGGATATATATAGGAAGAAAAAACGAAGAAGTCTGGGGAAAGTCGCATTAGCTTGCTTCGCCCTGTTTTCCACGGAGGATCGATTCATCTCCAAATGAACGTCGAGTTTGACACCCGACTTGATCAACAGGCCTATTTCATCCAGGGAAACATCTCCGTCCACCATTACGGCAACCCTGTCAATCTTTCCCAGTGAAACAAGGTGAAGGATATTTTTATTGGCTTGAGAACTGATGCCGAAATCATCGGCGGATACAATCAGCCGGTTCCTGTCCAATGGGGGTAAAGATTCCCCTGCACAAAAATTATTCTTATTTGTATTTTCCAATGAAATCATTCAGTCTTATTTTCATAAGGGCTATGGACATGTTCATCGGATCCCGGACAAATCTTATGTGGCTCTTCGCCAGGTTATGAACGGCAACAGGAAGCTCTTTGATGGAGTAACCAAACTTTTTTGCCAGGAATATAATTTCAGAATCAAATGCGAATCTGTCGACCGTCAGAAGCGGGAAAATCTTCAAGGCTGCCTGGCGATGAAAAAGTTTAAATCCGCATTGCGTATCGCTGATATCACGGCAGCCTATGATCAGGATGCGCATGGCTTTAAAGATATGCTCCATAACTTTTCTGTACCAGTGCACAGCCTGCTCACGAGTAACCCCGGGAACAAATCGAGACGCGATGCATATGTCGTAGCCTTTGCCTGACATCTCCATGAATGGTCCCAGCTCTTCTATGGATATGGCCAGATCGGCATCCATGAACATGACCAAATCATTCTTGCCGGCCAGAATGCCGTTTTTAACAGCTCTGCCTTTTCCGGAGTTGATCCCATTGCTGATGATACGGAGGGGAATTTCACTCGCTGCTTTCTGAAGTTCCTGCAGGGTATTGTCCGCACTGCCATCATTGACAGCTATAATTTCAAAGGTTGATACATTTCTCTGGAGATAATCGTATATGAGTTTAATATTTTCATATATGGTTTTTCCCTCATTGAAACAGGGAATGATCAGCGATAGTCCGGCATAATACATGAAGGGATCTCCCCAAAATTATTCCTTTCCATGCCACTTCAAGCTTTTAATGCAGTGCATATGACGCGAATCTGGGGAGCAATACGAGAAAATAGTTGCCATTTTTCCACAGGACGGTCAGGGTCGGGAACCTTTCGGCAAGCTCTTCCATGCTTCCTCTGTCTGTAATACAGTATAAAGGGCCTTCATCCCAGTTTCGTTTGATCAGTGCACCTTTTTTCAAAAAATATCTGTCCCGCTCACGAGCGGGCAGCTGACTAATGCCATAATTGAGCTCTGCAAATTGTTCAACGATGGGGGTTCTTATTTCCTCTTTCCGGCCAAAATCGAGGCTGAACAGATGGATGCCATACTGGTATACCGGATGGCCAGCAGGTACATACAACTTGATGGCATACCGGATAGGCAGTGATGTTTTATAAGGTATTAAAAAGGCGGACACAGGTGGGACCAGGGAAATCATAAAAAGTCCTATGAGACAGTACATAGTGAGAAACCACCCTTCACCCTTCAGGTTTCTAACAAGGTCGGGCATGAAGATAATGAGAACCTGGATACAGATTGGCAGAATGATCAGGGACATCCAGTGCGGATTATACATGACTCTTAAGTCGCCGTTGAGCTTAAACAACTTTTCCGCGTAAAGGGGCATCAACAGGACAGCTATAAAAATGAAAGCTTGAACAATGATAAAAACATGGATGGTGGATATCTTTTTCTTATCACTTTCGGATAATGCAAATTCATCATATAATCTAAAATAGTTGCCAAAAACCACCGCTATGGGCAGGAAAACGGAAGCAATATAGGTGACCATTTTTGCAGAAGAAAAAGAGAAAAAAACAAGGATGAAGATGGTCCATACAAATAATAGGTATCTATAGTCCCTGGCAATAATCAGGCCGATCTTTTCCGTTTTTTCACGGAATGCTGTAATAATCGGTGCAGTCCAGGGCAGTGTCCCTATTAGAACGACAGGAATGTAAAAGAG
>JBEKJA010000470.1:0-2593 GCA_050011475.1 Syntrophales bacterium | reverse complement strand
CCGCAGTTCGTACAGTACCGGAAGCGCGGCTATAACACTCAAGCAAAGTCGGATCTAAAAAATGCTTACACAGCATCACAGGCTTTCTTCAGCGATTCGCCATCAGGAACGGTCTCTACCACGATATTGACGAGCTATGGTTATAAGGCGACAAAGGATGTGGTCATTACAGTCAACAATGGTCATATTGGAACCCTTGGTATGCAGTCAGCTCAGACGGCTGGCGGCGATACAACATACTCTGTTAATGAAAATGGTGGCATCACTCCGTAACCGATTTACAGAATTATGATTTGAAAGGGGTAAGGTGTTTTACTTACCCCTTTTTTATGGAAATATCTCATCTTGATAGGGGAGCAGTTGCGTCGATTTCCGATTGTAATGTTGATTAAGTTTACAAAAATTTAAAAACAAATTTCAGGAAGAAAGCATTTTGCTGACTACTCCTACAAAGCGTGAGTTTACATTTAATAGATAAGCGAAGATTACTGATTCAAATATTGTAAAGCCGTCTCGCCAGAATATGGGCCATATATCACAACCCTAACTTATAATCTGGATCACATTTCAGAGGGTAGTTCATGGCATTGGGGGATTTGGGGGTTGAGTGTCCAAAATTCCGACCGGCCCTTCTTTTGAACATCGAAGTGTTTCATGATCCATCGGTTATTTCCTCCTGTCATCGGGAGTGCCTGATGTCTCGGCCTCTACGTCTTTATCGAAATCCGCCCCACTTCGAAATCCCGTTTTCCCGGCCAGTCACAATTCAGAAAACACCTTCCTGAATGTAGCCTCCATGGCATCCACCGGTACGTCCGCAAATTCACCCCGGTAACGGATATACTCCATGTGCCTGTATCCTGCCGCATCGTAGGCATGAAAAAGAGCGTCTGATTTCCCGTCAAACTCAAGGGGGAGAAGATTAAACTTCCGGCAAAGCTCAATGTTGAATGCCGGGGTGGCTTTTAGCCACCGACCATCAAGATAAATAGAGGTGTATCCATGCCAGTGGAAGATATCAGTTCGCATATTCTGACGCATGCGTGCCGTGGAAAGGTGGTTCCGGTCATCCGCATAGCCAAGCTTCGCCGGGATCCCGACCGAGCGGCAGCATACTGCTAGAAGGATCGCTTTTGGAACGCACCATGCACGACCCGTCCGGATGGTATGGCTCGCCTTGAGGCTGTCAACATTGAGTGAGACAGTATAAGGGTCGTAGCGAATTCCATCGCGCACTGCATAAAAGAGGTGAACCGCAGTATCCACGGCATCTTTTACCCCTGTTGTATGTTTTACGGTAAAAGCTACTACGTCCGGATGCGTGGTTTCGATTGTCGTTGTGGAAATCAGAAATGGGGATAGGTTGAAGTTATTAATTTTAGTATTCATTTATTTAGTGTCCATCCAGAAATTCCCGTTTTTAGGTAGCATTGAGATAGTGATAAATTTCTTGAAGGACATCGGTCTTTGAAAAATTAGACAATATATTTGACATTATGAAGCTTCTAAAACTCTGGCGATGTAAAGTCGAATTGCCTTAATGAGCCATCCTTGAGAAGTCCGGACATAATCATTATCATAACTCGCATATGTCAAAGTTGTTTTATCCTCAAAGTTGCCACCAAGTAATAACAACCATTGTGCCTTTGCAGTGTCCCCGCCAATGTCTATTATCGGGTTGCTGAAACTGTGCATAAAAAACTCGTTACTTGCACTCATATCCTCAAACATTTCCGAAATCTCGCCCCGTCCTTGAGCCAATACGCCCATTGCAGGAGCTTCCCAAGTGGCATCTTCCGTAAACATGGCAGTCACTTTTTTATAGAACATGACTTTATCATTCCATCCTCTATTAACGTAATGCCCATAGGTGGCTTGGATTTTTTTTATTGCTTCTACATCTTCCAATCTCTGTATTCGTTGTTCCAATGAAAGATTCGCACTCATTTGATTTACTCCTTACAGTTTAAAATATTATATGGACAGAGTCGGACAGAAAGACAACATTTCAGAGGAAGACATACATACAATCAACCTTCTACTTTCTGATCCTTCTCAATTCCATAACAAGGGGGTTCAGGGGATCAGGACAGGCCACATGGGCCGTATCCTTATCTTCTTCCCAAGGTAGTTCCCCTCCAAAACGGAGAATCCGCCAGTTCGGGAAAGCGGCATAGAATGCAGAGGGGCAAAGAGCCTTGCCGTTGCCTGAATATCCCAGGACAAAGTCTTTACTTAAATCAAATTCCTCCCCTACCTTGTGCCCTGCTGCACAGGTTCCCTTTACAGATGTAATCTTTAAGACCACTTTCATTGGATCGGCCATGGCGTTCCTCCCTTTATTCAATTTTCTTGCGTCAAATTGATCGGTTCCTTTTGGATTTCAATCATTAATAACTGTAATCTCACATACTTTTCAAAATCCGTCAATTATGACTGTCAGTCATAACACAGGGGGTAGACGATTGTTTGCCTTGTTTATTATTGACTGTTTTTTTTAGAAAAATCTAAACAGGAATGCACAATGACTTTTGGCGGTATTGTGCCTTGTTTTGTCTTGTTCACTATACAATTACCATACAGTATGATTCAG
>JBEKJA010000469.1:0-2598 GCA_050011475.1 Syntrophales bacterium | reverse complement strand
AGGCAATGAAAGGTCAAATCCCTGCGGATCAGCTTAAAAAAGCCAGGCCCATGATTCGTCAGCGCCTGATTAATGATTTCGTTATTCGTATCCTGCTTGCCGGAGAGGTAAAAAAACAGGGATTGACGGCTAGTGAGAAGGAAATTAATGATGCCATTGAATTAATGAAAAGAAAGCTTCCATCCGGCACGAGTATCGAAGACTTGATGAAGAAAAACCAGGTAACACCTGCAGCATTCCGGGATGAAATTCGGTTTGGAATCAAAATCAACAAGCTGGTTATGGCAGCCATGGGCTCCAAGTCAAAACCAACCAGTAAAGATATTGAAGCATATTACAAGAGCAACAAAGATAAATTTAAGATGCCTGAAACCGTGAAGGTCAGACACATCCTTATTGCCAAGAACAATTCGGACAGTGAAAAGATCAAAAGTGAGAAAAAGGCCAAGGCTGAATCGATCCGGGAACAGATTCTTGGGGGCGCTGATTTTGCGGAATTGGCAAAGAAGAACTCAGACTGCCCCAGCAAGGACAAGGGTGGCGAGTTGGGGGTATTCCCGAAAGGCCAGATGGTCAAACTTTTTGAGGATGCGGCTTTCTCACAAAAGAAAAATGAAATCGGACCGGTGGTTGAAACCGAATTCGGTTACCATATTATCCAGGTCATGGATAAGTATCCTCCCAAAACCATGCCGCTCGATGACAACATGAAAAAGATGATCTCAAATTTTCTCGTGCATCAGAGGCAACAGGAAACATTTGAAGCCCTGGTAAAGAATCTCAAGGATAAAGCGACTATTACTTTGTACGAAAAACCGTCTGTACCTGTAGCCGCCGCCAAACAGCCGGCAGCTCCTGCAAAGCAACAGAAGGCACCCTAAAAGGAGTGTTCCGGTCCGGGGAAATCGCTGCTTCGTACCTCGTCGATATATTGTTTTACGGCCCCTGTGATTTGTTCATTCAGGTTTGCATATTTTTTGACAAACTTCGGCACAAACCGATTGAACAGGCCAAGCATATCATGTACGACAAGAACCTGACCGTCGCAATCCTTGCCGGCCCCTATGCCAATCGTCGGAATCTTCAATGATTCAGTGATCTTTCCTGCAAGGATTGAGGGTACGCATTCCAGCACAAGAGAAAATATTCCCGCCTCTTCAAGAATCATTGCGTCTTCCAGGATACGATCGGCGGCAGCTTGGTCCTTACCCTGAACTTTATATCCGCCGAATTGATGAACTGATTGGGGTGTCAAGCCAAGATGCCCCATTACGGGTATACCGGCAGCGGTCATTCTGCGGGTCGCTTCCGCTACTTCGCGTCCACCTTCAAGTTTGATTCCATGAGCACCGGCTTCCTGCAGGAAACGCCCCGCGTTTGTTATAGCCTGTTCAACAGATGCCTGGTAAGACATGAAAGGCATATCACCTATAATCATGGAGCGTTTGGCGGCCCTGGAAACAGCCTTGGTATGATGGATCATATCTTCCATCGTCACCGGCAGCGTACTGTCGTAACCGAGAACAGCCATCCCGAGTGAATCACCGATGAGTATCATGTCAATGCCGGCTTCATCCAGAACTGCGGCAGTAGGATAATCATATGCTGTGAGCATGGTAATTTTTTCCCCTTTCCGTTTCATCTCACGAATGACGGAAGTGGTGACACGATTGACACGGCCTTGAGTACTCATTCTTTTATGCCTCCCTCTTGAAGGATATTTCTGATTTCCTGTCCTTTTTCCGGGGACAGCCTCTCATTGCGTACAGCCATCTCTACCGTCAGGAGTCCGAGTTGGCCATATGCCTTTAATAGATGTGGAAGGTATTTCCGAAAGGCATGAAGATGCTTCAGGATGGTGCCGGTATCACCCCTGACAATAGGTCCTGTCAAGGCCAAAGCGGAGCCTCTGTTTTCAATATTGGCGAGGGTTCCGCGGATAAGGGGCATAAATGCGGATCGGCCGGCCTCGCTGCTTAAACCAAGCGAAAGAAATATTTCCTCAACATGGCTCAGAAGTGTAGTGACATAATTTGAAGCAATACAGGCTGCGGCATGATAAAGCGGCTTTTCATCCTCCAAAACAACCAATGGAACTCCGCGCAGATCTTTAACAACCTTTATTGCCCAATCTTTGACGTTTTCATCGGCGGTAATTCCAAAGGTACTTCCGGGGATGTTCTGCAGAGCCCCTTCTATGTCCGCAAAGGATTGGATAGGATGGATGCTGGCTCGAAATGCGCCCATCTGGTTGGCATCCGATAAGGTATCAAGACCCATAGCTCCACTGGTGTGTACAACGATTTGGCCCTGCCGGAATGCACCATCCATGGCGATCTGATGGCACACCTGATGGATCATATCATCGGGGGTAGTGATGAATATAACATCAGCCGGTTTAGCCGCCAATGAAGGATCTAAAAAAGCTTCGGCCCCTATAAAGGCGGCTGCCTTCCGGAGTGTCTCCTGCGATCGGTCAGACAGGGCAGTGATTCTATAACCATTTTTTTTCAAGAGAAAGCCGAGGGCTGTTCCAACTTTCCCTGTACCGATAATGGCAATATCATCTTTTTCCATGCTAAAAAACCTATGATAGCA
>JBEKJA010000468.1:0-2603 GCA_050011475.1 Syntrophales bacterium | reverse complement strand
AAAATTTTATGGGGATCTATTCCGCCAATGAATATCTTACCCGTTCCAATTTAATGAAGGCCTACCTGTTTCCCGAATATGACACTCCGATTGTCAAAGGTAAGCATGTCGCCGTCGTGGGAGGCGGCAACGTCGCTATGGATTCCGTGAGAATGGCCCTGCGGCTCGGCGCCGAGGAGGCGACGATCATTTACCGCCGGACGGAAGTGGAAATGCCGGCCCGGATAGAAGAAGTCCATCACGCAAAAGAAGAGGGCATTCAATTCAAACTGCTGACGAATCCCGTTGAATACCTAGGTGATGAAAATGGATGGGTGAGGACGATGCGATGCATCAGGATGGAGTTGGGTGAGCCGGATGCATCCGGGCGAAGGAGTCCTGTCCCCGTTCCAGAATCCGAATTTGAAATTCCCGTGGACACTGTGGTAGTCGCTGTCGGAACCATGGCCAATCCCATTGTTCCAACTACGACGCCAGGATTGGAGACAAACCGGAGGGGATATATCATCGTAAAAGATGAGAGCGGTCAAACTAGCCGCGAAGGCGTTTATGCAGGAGGCGACATCGTTACGGGATCAGCCACGGTCATCCTGGCAATGGGGTCAGGTAAGCAGTCTGCCCGCGCGATTCACGCCTACCTATCCCATCAACCTTGATCCGGGTGACTTTCAGTAGTTGGAAACCAAAGCCGCAGCTTTCACTGACTGCTCAACCAGATTGTAGTTCTTGAATCTCTCACGCAATTTCAGTTTCTGGATCTTACCGGTTGCCGTAAGCGGGAGGGAATCAAGGAAGACTGCATAGGTTCAGTATACACCATTTGACGCACTTTCCCTCAAAGAATTTGAGCAGCTCTTCTCTGGTTACATGCTGCTCCGGCTGCCCGACCACCAATAACAGTAGCCGCTCATCCCATTTCAGGTGGTAGCATGCAATGCACGCCGCATCCTTTGCGGCCGGGTGTTCCAAGGCAATGTTTCCGATTTCCACAGAACTGATCCATTCACCGCCGGATTTGACGACATCCTTGCTTCGATCCGTGATCTGCATGAAACCATCGGGATTAATCGTGGCCATATCCCCCGTATGGAACCAATCGTCTTCGAGCGCGCTAAGGCCCGCCCTGAAGTAGCGCTCCACTACCCAGTGGCCCCAAACCATCAGAGTGTCGAAGGTTTTGCCATCCAAAGGCAGTTCACGGCCCTCATCATTGACAATCTTCATGTCGATGCCGGTCACTACACGACCCTGTTTCTCCAGAAGTTTGCGCTGCTGCTCCTGGGGCAGCTTCTCATGTTTGCCCTTGAGTTTGTACACGGTGCCGAGTGGAGACAGCTCAGTCATTCCCCAGACATGAATAATCTGTATACCATAGTCATTTTCAAAAATGTTAATCATGGAAGCAGGTATAGCCGATCCTCCAATGAGGGAGCGTTTTAAAGTGGTAAAGCGCAGGCCGTTTTTTCTGACATATTGGAGCAGACCCTGCCAGATAGTCAGAACACCTTGAAATCCTTCAAAATGGGAAAGGCTCTCTCAGGAGTTAGGGAATGAAGAAGGTCTTATACAGACATATGGTGGTTTGAGTTTATATCATTAATTGCCGGCAACCCATCCCTCGGCCTGGAATACGCTGAGAAGCGTTTCAGTTCCGCAGAGAAAATTAAGGACTTTAAACTTATAGCACAAAGCGCAGAACAGGTTTGTGTTGCATACTGGGTGACAAGTGATGTTACGAAAGTTGCGGATATCGGAGGCAAGGCAATTCATCTCCTTGAGGAACACCATCTGGAAAAAGACTTTTTGGGATTGTGGTATAGCGTGTACTCAGCAATCTGTTCGTTTTACGGTGGTTCTTTCGGATGGATGGGAATGTTCAAGGAAGGGACCGATATTTTGGAGAAAGGATTCCGGAACGCCTGTGGAATCAATGATAAATTTGAGATGGGGCTTACACAAACAATGCACTTCACCGTACCTCACTGGGTGGGATACGGGGATAGTAGAATCGCACATGCACAGGAACCATTAAAATTTTTAGAGGGCAGAAATTTCTGTTACCCTCGATGCTGACTGGTATGTGCTCGGGGAGGTTATTATCTCCGCGGAGAGTGTGACAAAGCGATAGCTTCTGTAGAGAAAGCACTCATGCTTGCGAAAGATTTGCGCCAGGCCTACACGGTAGCGTTCAACTATTGGCATCTGTCAATAATTCTCGAAGCTACAGGTGATCTGGGACGTGCCAGGGAGTGTGCCAAAGAGGCTTTAAGAATTTCACAGGAGTGCGACGCAAAAGGCCAGGAGGTTTGGCACGGGCTCTCCCTGGGTGTATGCTGGAGGAAATGATTCCGGCCATTATCGAAGAGGCACAACACAAGATCAAATATGGTATTTCAATAGAAAAGGACTGCAAATTAAAACCATGGAGCACTGTCGGGTATTTTCTCCTTGGTGAGTCCCTCGTCAATGCTGGCCGGAAGCTCCATCAATCCGGAACCGCGTGCAGGTCAAATTTCCTTTTTGGATTCCCATTAAAGCAGTCTCCCTGTCAACCCCGATGGGTTGCGAACCTCGTAAAAACGGGTTGCCCTCCTTAACAGAAA
>JBEKJA010000467.1:0-2611 GCA_050011475.1 Syntrophales bacterium | reverse complement strand
GGCTGTACGAGGTAATGCAGCGTTCAAACGAAGCCCGTGATTGGTTTTTGAAAGCCATGGAGTTAAGAAAAAATAGCTATCCGTTGGTCAGGGGCGTTCAGATGCTCGATTATTCGGTCACCATGCTCAACATCTGGGGTACCGATGCTGCAGTGGACATCTTCAAATCCCTTTACGAAGAAATGCAGGCTGCCTGTGCCAAAGGCGGCATTTCAAAAGGCACCCACAGAATTGTCTGGATGCATTTGAGACCTTATTATGACAACACCATCATCAATTATATCGAAAAGGAGCGCGGGGCCTACCTCGTGCATGAAATGTCCAATTGGATTTTTTGGGATGCCTTTGATCCCGCGGATCCGTATCGCAGCCTTGCGCACAAAATGCTCTCGAATCCTGCATACAGCCCCGTCGAAGTTCAATTCGCTATCTACGAGAAGTATCGCAAGCCATTTGATGTGGATGGCATAATCGGCTTTACCCATAAAGGATGCCGTCATTTATACAGTTCCATCCATATGTGCGCAGAGCATATGAAAGATGTCACACCCTGGCTTGTCATTGATGGAGATTGTATCGATCCAAGGGCTTATTCATTCCCCCTCGTTAAAACTAGAATAGATGCCTTTTTTGACATGCTGGAGATGAGGAAAGAGAGAATGGAAACAATTACGTCTTTGAGAACAGGCTAATTCAAAAGTTCCATCAAAAAGGAGGAAATTATGAATCTAAAAAAAACATTATGGGTATTTTTTGCTATTTTTTTTCTGACGTCATCTGCATTTGCCGCAGAGGTAGGGGGCATCAATATGCCTAACACCTTGAAAGCCGGGGGGACTGATCTTGTTCTCAATGGGGCTGGCATACGAACCAAGTTCTTTCTCAAGGTCTATGTTACCGGTCTGTACCTTAAACAAAAAAACAATGATGCGCGTAATATTCTCAACGCAGATGAGCCAATGGCGGTGAGGCTCCATATTACCTCGGGGCTGGTGGACAGCGAAAAGATGGAAAGTGCTGTCAGGGAAGGATTCGAGAAGTCCACAAATGGGAATATCGCTCCGATTAAGAATAAAATCGAGGGATTCATCAATATATTCAGATCCAAGATTAACAAGAACGATGTCTATGAATTTTTCTATTTGCCGGACAAGGGTTTGGAAGTCTACAAGAATGGGGTACTATCGGCGGTGATAAAAGGTCTTGAGTTTAAGAAAGACCTCTTTGGAATCTGGCTGGGTGATAAGCCTGCACAGGCAGACTTAAAGGAAATTATGCTTGGCAATAAATAAGCAAAGTGCCCTGGCGTTGAGACTGATCCGTAAAAGAGGGAGAGCCGTTTCAAACGGCGTCTCCCCTTTTTAACGTGTATATATTTCAGATTTCTGGTATAAAACGAGCAATTGAGTACAGGATATATCATTATTTAGACTGCAGGTTCCCGCTGAAATCAAGGAGAAGTGCGATGACAGGCGGGTATTTAATAGTCATCATTTTATCAACGTTTCTGCTTTGTCCGGGTTTCCTTTTTAATGCATATGCACTGAATGTTTGTACGGAAGGGAGCAGCGAAGAGGGGTTGACTATTTATGTGGAGGATTTCAAGGATGTCCCGGAAAATAATTTTGTAGATTGTACTTACATTTCTAGCAATGGTAATGTAGTTTCTTATTTGTCGCTCTTCGTAAAAAAGCATAAACGCCCCATAAGTTTTTTTTATTCCATATAATGCACAGAGATTTGCGATTCGAACATGGGGGAATTACAGTGCCCTATCCGGCGAAGTTGGAAATATGATTGAGGAAAGCGTTTGGATCTACCGAACTCAGGCAGGCTGGCCAAAAAATGTGTACGGGCTATCCCAGAATACTGATATCAATACCGGCTCGGCACGGCCCATGAATCTATCACTCCATTGATCACGGAACCTAACCATGTGTATAAGAGCTGCCATAGATCGGAATGTTTGGGGTTTCACCATTCGGCTGTTATTATGCCTGATTGGGGCAGTTTTGGTTTTTGCCTGTGAAGGACTCCGCAATAAATCCCAATCGAAAGCATTAGCCTTATAATAAATTGGGGATGAGATTATGAGACACAAATTCTGTACAGGTTTGGTAATGATATGGATGGTTACCTTAATTCTTTGTGCTTGCAGTGAGCCTGATTGGCTGAATGAAGAAAATACACGCAAGCAAATAGTCCAAATGGGTGGTGCCATTCAAGGTAATCCACTTAAACTTACTACGGCTGTTTCGACCATGGAAGGTCTTGCTGGTGTAAGCGGCATCACGACGGACGGGACCAATCTTTACATTACGGATACCGTTAACAATACCATCCAGCAGATCGTCATATCCACAGGAGCGGTAACTACGCTGGCAGGAGCGGCGCTCTTCAACTCCCCCCAGGGCATCACGACGGACGGGACCAATCTTTACGTTGCGGATACCGATAACAATACCATCCGGCAGATTGTCATATCCACAGGAGCGGTAACTACGCTGGCGGGAACGGCAGGATCAAGCGGCTCCGCCGATGGGGTCGGCGCAGCGGCGCTCTTCAACGCCCCTCAGGGCATCACCACAGACGGGACCTATCTTTACGTTAC
>JBEKJA010000466.1:0-2618 GCA_050011475.1 Syntrophales bacterium | reverse complement strand
CAGCGTATTGGTTATGCGCAGTATCTGTTCCCTAACTTGCCAGTAGGTCATCTCGGTACCGTAGAAGTTTACATAAGGCTTATCAGGGAAGGACCCTGCAGGGAGTTGAAACATGCTCTGAGCCGGTAGTTGAGGATATCAGATGCTTGTTGGTACTTTGTAATCGTAATGCCTATGCCATGATCTTTCCATTGGTACCCGCCTCTTTTTATTTATGCGGTTATGGAGCATTCATAACTTATCTCAACTTTTTGATGAGAAACAGGTTGTCTTGTATGCCAGTATATCACAACTGGGGGATATAGATATAGAAGAGGCAGGTGGTATCTTTCGATCAGTAATCCTCAGTTTTTATCAGTAGGGCAAGTGCATGACATGTAGGAGCAACCGTTTAGTTGACTTTTGTGAGGGCATGTTTTTGCAGAGCTGAGTGGTACTTCCTGAAATCGTTTGTCACTACTATTTTTTATTTATGCGAGCTTTCAAACTATAATAATTAAAAACAGCGGAACTCTAACTTTACATGTGCTACAAGTAGGGGGGGGCTGATCACGAAAATAGAAGGAGAAATAACCATGAAACAGAAAAAATGGGACTTGGCACATTACGAATTTCCCATAGAAGATGCCAACAGGCTTTTGGAGCCAGGCTATCTGCCGATAGAGAGCGGGTATAAGCTTTTATCAAACGGACAATATCATGTGTGTGCCCTGACCCCGATGCCGCGCTGCAAAGGAAAAATGATTCATTGGTGGTTTGGTTGGATCGGAGATACCGAGCGCTATAAATTATGGCATCCCCATGACCATGTTTTGGGTGAATGGGAAGGCAAACGGGAACCTGATCAGTATATTGGAGCCAGCCATATCGCTCACGAATATATCGGCGGTGAAATGGCAAAATTAAAAATAACCTTTTGTGAACCTTCGGAATTTATGGATACCTCACGATTTGCAGCACTGGGTGTAACAGCGGTCAGTGCCCGTGTTTATTTGCTTGAAATGCCCGATATGCAAGTTGCCACATTGATTCATTTTATCAGGGATACGGACTTTGGATGTGAAATGCGGAGCCAGTTCTGGATTCATGTCCCGGGTGCAGACGATATAGCCAGGGGGAACCATCAGCATTGCATAGAGGAAATGGGAAACCTTGCCACCTTTCTACCCGAACTGTACGCAAAGGAAACGGCGCGTAAATAATGAGGGAGGGAAAACGATGGCCACAATCAAGATTGACCTGGATATATGCAACGAAGAATTATTATGTTAGACGTCTTGGGGGAAGACGAGAACATCAAGCGCTTCGCTGCGGTCTGTTTCATATAATGTGATATCCCGAAGGACCGGCAGAAGTTTATCCGCATTATGTAGTCGTATATCAATTAAGGGATGACACATGAGACAATCGACCAAAGCACTGATAGCAAAACGCGGCTGGAGAATCGACAGTGTGATCCACAATTACCTAATAGAATAAAGGAGATATCTTATGCCGATCCTTCACGATATTCTCGCCCCGATTCTTCGGGTTGGCTTAACATGGATGGGTAAGCGTCACTTGCCCAAGACAAGTGGTAAATTGACAGTTCTCGGGCTTTCCACGCCGGTCGAGGTCATCCGTGATCGGTGGGGTGTCCCGCATATCTATGCGTCCAAACTGCATGATCTTTTTTTCGCCCAGGGATTCATTCATGCCCAGGACAGGCTATGGCAGATGGAGCTCAATCGCCGCACTGCCACCGGACGATTGAGTGAAATGTTTGGTTCTGTAGCACTCGACACCGATCGAACTACACGTACCTTCGGATTTCATCGTTTGGGACAGACTGACTGGATCAATGCGGACAAGGATGTCAGAGAAGCCGTCCTCTCATACACCGAAGGTGTAAATGCATTCCTAACGCATCCGTCGAGGACAATGCCCATCGAATTCACACTGCTCGGTCATCACCCCGAACCCTGGCGCCCCGAGGACAGTATGGCTTTATCACGCATAATGATCTGGCAGCTTTCCCATGCCTGGTATGGAGAGATCGTCCGTACTCAATTGATCGAGGCAGTTGGTCCTGAACATGCTGCCGAACTGGAAATACACTATCCGCCTCAAAACCCGGCTACACTCCCTTCAGGAATTGAATTTAACCGCCTCGGTCCTGACGGTTCTTTGCTTGGAACGAGCGGCCCTTTCCTCCAGCAGGGCTTGGGCAGCAATGCATGGCCGGTTTCCGGCAGTAGGACAAATACCGGTAAGCCATTTTTGTGCAATGACATGCATCTTCCACTTGGAATGCCCGCACTATGGTATTTAATTCACATGGTATGCAATCAATATCAAGTAACAGGTGTCTCCCTGCCGGGACTCCCGATGGTTCTTGTCGGACATAACGCTCACATCGCCTGGGGTGCGACCCTGGCTTATACAGATTGCGATGATCTTTACATCGAGGCATTCGATCTGGAAAAGTCGCACCGCTATCGTTTCCGTGATGAGTGGCAGCAGGCCCAAGTCATTCCCGAAACAATTCATGTAAAAAAGCAGGACAAGCCCCACGTTGAAGAAGTCATTATCACCCTTCATGGGCCGATTATCTCTGACGTTGTTGGTTATCCGGACAA
>JBEKJA010000465.1:0-2630 GCA_050011475.1 Syntrophales bacterium | reverse complement strand
ATTCTCTCTGATGAGGAGAAGCAGAATATTCGACAGCAGGAGTTCATAGGAAAAATTCGCGGATGGATTCAAAAATATCAGGATGGGCTGATGGATCTGTCTACTATGAAGTCCACCATGAAAGAGATGAATGCTGATGAGGAAATCCTTCGAGAAATTTTTCTGTCCGAAATACTGAATCGGATAGAGCCTGCCATGGACAATACCAGGTTACTCACTCTCATTGCGGAGAGCTTCAGTGCCGATACGGGCCCTGTGGTACATCTACTGGAAACCTTTCAAACGGAATGGTGCAATATTCAGGATAAATACCGAAACGATGCCCTGAAGCATTTGGCAGACAATGGTATCAGCGGATCAGCAGTCCATCCCAACCTTTCAGAAGATGAGAAATTGAATCTGGTTTTGAAACAGATGAAGGAAGAATTTCACAATAAAGCCATCGCCCTCCACCTTTAATCATCCCATCATTAACCTTTGTCATCCTGAACTTGATTCAGGATCTATTCCACAATCAAAGGTAGTCGAACCAATAGTCCTTAATCCCCTTAAAATTAGCCTGAACAGCTTTCCTGCCGGAAATGATCTCTCCATGACCCGGCAGGACATATTCGACGTCCAGTTCGGATAACCTCAAGATACTCTCCTTCAGCATGCTTCCATCACCGCCTGGCAAATCCGTTCTGCCAATACCTTGGGAAAAAATCACATCTCCGGTAAAAAGAGTCTTCCTATCTTGCCAGTATAGACAAATGGAAGCGGGCGTGTGCCCCGGTGTCACGAAAACCTCAAACTTTTGATTGCCGATGAGCACCTCCCCTTCATCGAGGAAAAAATCCGGTTCCGGTATCTCGAAATAGGAACTAGCCAGTTCCTTGATGAAATGATATTCATATTTATTAATGCCCCAGAGTGTCGGCTTCTTAAATCGGCCAATTGACTCCATATGATCGGGATGGCCGTGGGTGATGATCACCACGTCCACATCCTCCAGAGTCTTGTTTAGACCGGCCAGTCCACGCTCCACATGTGCCAAAAGATGCTGATGGCCCGGATCAATCAGGATCCTTTTATCGCCATCGATAAAAAAAGCATTGCAGTTATTCTCACTGTAATCCTGCCAGATAAAAGCATACAAACCTTCAAAAATCTCCACGATTTCTTCCTCCTATATTAAATATGTCATCTTGTCATTGCGAGGAACGAAGTGACGAAGCAATCTTACCAACTTCCTCTTTGTCATTGCGAGCAAAGCGCGGCAATTGCCACGACGGCTTGCATGCAGTCTCGCAATGATCTGCTTTTAACAAGCCCTCATCAAAATCGTAGTTCCAGGTTCACCTTCGGTTCAAAATACTTCCCCATATTTTCCAGACTTTCCCTGCCCTTCCAATCCGTTATCATGGAGGGCATGGATCTCAGAATTTCGCTGTTAAGCTGTTCTCTCCGTTCTTCCTCTTTGACATCCCTCCACCCCGGATTCATAACCAGCCGCGAAATTCTAAGCTGCAGAAATCCCGCAGAAGCATCGCTGCGTATCGGAACATTTTTTGCCGGTTCGTAAACGTCCCGGAAATTGATATAAGGTATATCATCCCCGTTAATCAGTTTATCAGGTTGAGCACTTAATGGATTCCCCGGCTTAAGATATGCTTTAACCTGGAATGGATTCCAATCGAAGACATCACCTGCAACACCCGCACTGGCCTGGAATTGCACTCCCATAATAATACATACCGTAATTTTCACAAATTGAGTCATCTCACTGTAATTCATCCATGGGTAATTTGATCTTCCGGCCTGCCATAAGGGTATCATGAAGCCCCATATGGTTGATCTTTAAAAGCACGCTGAGGGTCGTACCGTTTTCTCTGGCGATGCGCTCGAGGGTTTCTCCCTTTTTCACACGGTAATAAACCGGGCCTTGAGCTATCACCGGTTTTTTTCCATCCTTGGCCTTTACATGAATATTCGAATTGTGACTCGATAGTTCCTTGCATGTCCCCCCGATTTGTTGCCCTGTCGCTGATGCCTCACCCTCAAGAAACATCTCGATGGAACCGGCCAGGACTCTGGCAATTTGATCCTGAAAAGAGGGTTTACGCAGTTTTTGCTCTTCCGACGGATTGGAAACAAAGGCTGTCTCCACCAGTAAGGATGGAATATCGGGAAGCTTCAGCACGCGGAACGGAGCTTCCTGTACCAATCGATACTTCAATGGATTGACTACTTCAAGTTGTTTCAGAACGGTGTTTCCAAAAATTTTGGATTGGTTGATGGTCTGCGTCTGGTACATATTGAGGACGATTGGGTCGGCCTCTTCCTTACCCTCACCATTTGACGAACCACCGATAATGTCCGCCATATTTTCGCTGTTTGCAAGCAAGCGCGCTGCCTCATTGCCGGCTCCACCCAGCGAAAGGCAATAAACGGAACTCCCGGAAGCGTTTCTGTTACGCGCAGCATTGGCATGGATGCTAATGAAAAGGTCTGCTCCATATTCGTGCGCGATGCTTGTTCTTTTTTTAAACGGAACGTAATAGTCTCCTCCACGCGTTAGAAATGCCTGGTATCCCTTTGACTGATTTAAAATACTTCTCAGTTTTTTACCTATCTTCAAAACGACATCC
>JBEKJA010000464.1:0-3784 GCA_050011475.1 Syntrophales bacterium | reverse complement strand
CTGTCCAGAATGGATATATCTTCGGTTGAGGTTGTACGGATATGGAGAGATAATTTTCAAAGCTTCTGGCCTCCCGGTACCCGAATATTCACCTCGGGCAAAGCCGGCATTTCTGTGGGCAACTCGGCACTCCTTAACATCAAAATGCCCGGGGGACTGATAGTGGCTGCCGGTATTCATGTGATCTATGTCGATGAGACATCTTTCAGCTTCATTACGCTTCAGGGGCATATTCTCAGTGCCTGGATCACATTCAGCGCCTATGACGATCGGGGGACAACTGTAGTCAGTGTAAGAGCATTCCTGCGTGCAAGCGATCCCATTATGGAGATGGCTCTACGCTATGGAGGCGCAGCCCAGGAGGATGCCTTCTGGCACTATACTTTGAAAGCCATCGCGGCACGCTTTGGTGCGGAGGGCTATGTGGAACAGGAAAACCGCTGCCCGGACAAGCACTTTCAATGGGCGGAAGTGAAAAACATTCAATACAACGGACTGATACGTTCGCACCTTCAGATGCCCGGATATCTTCAGCGAAAATGGTCAGGGCATTGAAAGAGCGATATGATGCAGTTATCGTCGGGTCGGGTCCCAATGGACTAGCAGCGGCTATCACTCTGGCGGAAGCGGGCCGCTCTGTCCTGGTCCTGGAATCCGACAATACAATAGGCGGCGGCACAAGGTCTGCATCCCTGACTCTCCCTGGCTTTATTCATGATATCTGCTCCACGGTTCATCCACTGGCTGTTGTCTCTCCCTTCTTCCGAAAACTGGAATCAGCTCCAAGAAAAATAGAATGGGTTCATCCGGATATTCCACTGGCGCATCTGTTTGAGGACGGTACGGCGGTTATTTTGGAACGATCCCTGGAAGCAACCATGGAGAGCTTCGGCCTGGATGGTGCGGCCTATGGCAAACTCATGAAACCCATGCTTCCCGTCTGGGAAGATTTGATTGGTGATATCCTTGCACCTCTCCATTGGCCTCATCGGCCCATGATCATGGCGCACTTTGGCTTCCATGCCCTTCGATCACTGCGGCATTTTGCCGGGAAATATTTCCAGGACGAGAAAGTTCAAGGATTTCTTGCGGGACTGGCGGCTCATGGGATGGTTCCGCTGGAATGGCCTGCCACAACCTCCTTCGCCCTTCGCGCCTTGGGGGGTGAAATTATCACGGACATGCCTGTGGTGAATGTGGATGACCTGCCCCAGGCCCGGGATATTTTATTGGATGTGACACCGCGGCAAGTTCTGTCAATGGCGGGGCACCATTTTCCGAATGGCTACCGGAGAAAGCTGGAGCGCTTTCGCTACGGCTCGGGCGTATTTAAAATCGATTGGGCATTGGATGGTCCGATACCATGGAAAGCGCAAGTCTGTCAAAAAGCCGGGATTGTTCATTTGGGGGGAACACTCAGAGAAATAAACCAGGCTCTCTTCGCAGCCAGAAATGGAATCCATCCCGAAAAACCCTTCGTAATTGTTGCCCAGGCAAGCCTTTTCGATCCGGCCAGGGCACCGGTGGGAAAACATACGGTGTGGGCATATTGCCATGTGCCTGCAGGATCAACAACGGATATGACTGAAAAAGTAACAGCCAGGGTGGAAACTTTTGCGCCGGGGTTCCGTGATCAAATTCTCAATAGTCATATTATGAGGGCATCGGATATGGCGCGCTATAATCCAAATTATATCGGTGGAGATATTAATGGGGGGATTCAAGATCTGCGGCAGTTATTTTCGAGACCGGTCAGCTGCTTCAATCCATACAGCACCCCATTACCCGGTCTGCATATATGCTCATCTTCCACTCCTCCCGGAGGAGGGGTCCACGGGATGTGCGGTGTCTTTGCCGCCAGGTCTGTTCTGCGAAGAAAAGCATAGATTTTTTCCGATCAGCCGAAATATGCCCGCCAGCCTGCCAACATGGCGCCCGGGGATCCATCAAGTGCCATGAATGCTTCCGCTACCGGAGTGAATCCGCAGGCCTGGCAATTGATGGTTCCCCTGCTCCTGACATAACAGCCCTGGGTGATGGTGCCATCGGGGTCCACATTAACCAGCATGTCATCGCGGCAGATCCATCGCTGCTCCATCATCGCTTTCAGGCAACCTGCAGAGTTGAAAATCGGGTAATATTTTTTCAGCTTGAGGATTTCCTCCGTTGCCGCCCTTCGATCATCCTGTGACAGTTCAAGATCATCCTCACCCTGGCCATAAGGATAAAAAAACTGGATGGTCGTACCTTTCACCGCCGGGATCTGCTGAAGCTGCTTCAAGAGGCCTTCCAATTCCCTCCAATTATAGCGGTTCAGCGTAATATGAACTCTGAGTCTCGGGTGAGCTGTTTGAAGGAGGTTAACCCATACCTGATCGAAAGAGCCGCTCCTGAGTCGATCCTGTGTTTCTTTCAGGCCGTCGAGACTTACCCACAAGCCATCCGATGGAACATTCAGCGGAAATGTTCCATTTGTTGTGACAGCCACCCGGAGGAAGTGCCGCCTGGCATACCGGACGATATCTCTTATATCGAAGGAACCGTCGTGCCACAGAAACGGTTCTCCTCCCTCAAACACAACAATCCGGGTTCCCATCTGTTTCAATTTTTGAAGCGTGTCTATTGCCAGGCTCCATCTCATCCGTTGGCTGCGACTCTCCGGCCTATGATGAAACGGGCAAGCCAGGCACTTTAGATTGCATTGATAGGTCAACTTGAAACTAGCCAGAAGAGGGGATCTTTTTCGGAAGATCCATCTTTGGGCAAAGAAGGAAGCCAGGCTGATCAATGAAGGAATATTTCTTCCCATGTTCTATATTCCGATCACGAAAACTGCGGGGTCATTGCCGTTCCATGTTCCAATCATAAAAACTGCAGAGTCTTAGGCGGATTTTTCTCCCTCGGCATCGCGAGCGAAGCGCGGCAATCTTACAAACTTTTTTCAAAGCAGTCACCTTGTGTTTTTAAAAAAAGTCATCCCGAACCTATAACCTTTGCCATCCTGAATCTATAATCTTTTTTATCCTGAACTTGATTCAGGATCTATACAAAAAAATAGACCCTGAAATAAATTCAGGGTGACCAACTATAGCGGTATTGCAAATGTCTTTCTCATGATTGGATTTTGATATACTTATTTAAGGTGACTCTTTTGGGAATGGCCGTTGGGAGAGTTGATTTGAATCAAAAGGGTAGTGCCAGGATGGGTGATCCGGGCATTACCCCAGGAGGATCAAACATCGCTCCGGTCAGTGAGCAATGCATGATCAGAACCATTTAGTGTCCATCCGGAAACGGTTCTTTTCCGTCTCAATACTGATGGAAAACTCGATAAATATTTTGGTTCAGTCCATTAAAACATCCTGAATTTCTGAGCCGACTAGACTAATCGTAGATTACATATTGTTATTTTGACGTATAGATCTTAAAGTAATTAAGATTTAGTAGGAGTCGATAAATGCTTCCCTTCTGAAAGTGGTAGGCTAGATAATTTCATTGCTGTAATAGATTTCAGACGCAAATCGTGATAATCAAAATATGAAATAGGCAGTTGAAATAAGTCTATCCCGTGTTTGACAATCGCTCCAATAGCTTGTTATGCGGATCAATCTAATTATTTGTTGGGTTAAAAAATGAAGAATCATGACCAAGAGTGAACAGGCAGTTTCTAAATTTATGGAAGGTTATAACTGTGCACAGCCGGTTTTTTTCTCTTTCTGCGATGACCGCAAGATAGAGAAGGATAAAGCCTTAAAAATAGCTTGTGGATTTGGTGCAGGCATGG
>JBEKJA010000463.1:0-2643 GCA_050011475.1 Syntrophales bacterium | reverse complement strand
TATAAGCAGGGGTCTTCCTATAACTTTAAACTCGGGCAAATATTTAAGAATCCGAAGATTGTCCTCGGAGGACTTGCCAAACCCCATACCCGGATCCAGTATAATGGATTCTTCAGGAATTCCTTCCTGAACGGCTGAATCAATCCTCTCTCTTAAAAAGATGATTATTTCACCAGTAAGCGATCGATAGGATAAGTCCCCAAGCTGCATGGTTTTCGGAGTGCCTCTCATATGCATGAGTATGACAGCTGCCCCGAATGAAGCTGCAACGCCGGCCATCCCTGGATCAAATCTCAGAGCGCTTATGTCATTGACTATTTCAGCACCGGCCTGCAAAGCCCGTCGTGCGACTTCAGCTTTGCAGGTATCCACTGAAATGGGGATATCTATCCTGCCAACCAGTTTCTCCACCACGGGAACAACCCTTCTGATCTCTTCTTCCAGTGGAATCGGCTCTGAGCCGGGCCTCGATGATTCGCCCCCTATATCCAGGATATCGGCACCCTCATCGGCCAACATGCAGCCGTGATCCAGGGCATCCTCCAGGGAGAAAAAACAGCCGCCATCTGAAAAAGAATCGGGGGTCACATTGACGATTCCCATCAGGAGGGTTCTATCTTTGAGAATTATTTTCCGCCTGGGTGTGGTCACCTCGTAACTGTTGATTGTTATATTACTCAGAATCGTTTTCAATTGCTGTGATAGCCGATGGAGGCCAAAGGGCTGCTTTTGAATTTTTTGAATAAAGAGCCGAACTTCTTTGACCGTTCCCATGATGAGAACATCCGTATTATCCTCCATACACGCTACCGAGTCCTTGGAAACCGCCGCATCACCGCCAATGGACAGCATTTCCTGTTTTATAATATTCGCTGTTCGGCATGGTATGGTTTCCATATATATATTCAGGTGAGACATTTTGGGTAGCATCGCAACTAACCCGTAATCATCAACACCGATTTTCTTCAGTACGCCGAGGTTTTCATCTTCCGAGCGGTGATGAAGGCAACGAATGGTGAAATCACTTTTCATTTGAGAAACTATCACGGTGGAATTCAGTAATTATGCAATCCAGTCGATGTTTGAGGGGGGTGTCCGCTGGCTTCTCGGAAAAGCCGACAATGCCGTCAATTTCATCCGCATTCAAAACTTCTTTTTCCAGCAGGACGGTTGACAACCGATGAAGCAGGTCAAGATGCTTGGTGAGCAGCTGCTTTGCCTGTTCATAACAATGCGTTACAATCTCTTTGACTTCACGATCAATGCTTTCAGCCGTTTCTTCACTATAATCTTTATGAGTGGCAAATTCCCGGCCAAGAAAAATCTGTTCTTCCTTCTTGCCATAACTTAGAGGCCCCATTTGAGCACTCATGCCCCATTCACAAACCATCTTGCGTGCAAGAGCGGTTGCACGTTCAATATCGTTGCCGGCACCCGTGGTAAAATCATGGAGTATCAACTCCTCGGCTGCACGACCGCCAAGAAGTATGGTAATGTTGTTCGTGAGGTAATTTTTTGAGTACGTATGCCGTTCATCAATGGGAAGCTGCTGAGTCAGGCCAAGCGCCCTACCTCTCGGTATGATGGTGACTTTATGAATCGGATCTGTTCCGGGAAGCAGCTTTGCAACCATCGCATGGCCTGCTTCATGATAAGCGGTATTTTTCTTCTCTTCATCCGTGATGACCATGCTCTTTCTTTCCGAACCCATCATGACCTTATCTTTTGCAAATTCGAAATCCGCAAGGCTGACCTTTTCCTTACCCTGCCTGGCAGCATACAATGCGGCCTCATTGACCAGGTTTTCGATGTCGGCACCTGAAAAACCGGGCGTACCTCTTGCAATAATGGCAAAGACTACATCGTCTGCGAGAGGTGTCCGTCGAGCGTGCACCATGAGTATTTTTTCACGACCCTTGACATCCGGAAGAGGGACAAATACCTGCCGATCAAAGCGGCCCGGCCTTAGCAGAGCCGGATCCAGTACATCCGGGCGGTTTGTCGCAGATACAAGGACCACCCCTTCATTGGATTCAAACCCATCCATCTCGACCAGAAGCTGGTTGAGCGTCTGTTCCCGCTCATCATGCCCTCCGCCTAGCCCTGCTCCCCTGTGGCGTCCCACGGCATCTATTTCATCAATAAAGATGATGCATGGGGCATTTTTCTTTGCTTGATTGAAAAGATCACGTACACGCGATGCCCCGACTCCAACAAACATTTCAACAAAATCGGATCCGCTGATGCTGAGGAAGGGCACATCCGCCTCTCCTGCAATGGCGCGTGCCAGGAGCGTTTTACCGGTTCCCGGAGGCCCCACCAGTAACAGGCCTTTGGGAATGCGGCCTCCCAACCTGGTGAATCTTTTGGGATCTTTTAAAAAATCTATGATTTCTTCCAATTCCGCTTTTGCCTCATCAACACCTGCCACATCGGCAAAAGTCACCTTATTCGACTTTTCAGTGACCAATCTGGCCCGGCTTTTGCCGAACGCCATGGCCTTTCCGCCTCCAGCCTGCATTTGCCGCATGAAGAAAATCCATACGCCGATCAATAGAATCATGGGAAACCATGAAATTAATATGGTCATATACCATGGAGACTCTTCAACGGGCTTGACGGCGATGCGAACCCCTTTTGCAC
>JBEKJA010000462.1:0-2647 GCA_050011475.1 Syntrophales bacterium | reverse complement strand
ACAGCAGCTCAAGGGACCAGGCAGCCGGAATCCTCCAGTCCAATCTGAAGAAACTCGCCGGTGCGGGTTACCTTGACATTCTCCTTGGAGATGATCTTGTCGCCCAGTGCATTGCGGGTGAAGAAGTCGCCAAGGCTTGTCCATCCACGTTCATCGCGGCAATGTCCTCCCTGACCACCTTCGGCACGGTGCTGAAGCTTTTCGGTTCATCCGCCCAGAAGGACCAGTACCTTGCCGGTCTCGCCAAGGGTGAAAAGATCGGATGTTTTGCATATACGGAGGCAACAGCCGGTTCCGATCTCAGCCTCATGCAGACAAAAGCGGAAAAACAGGGCGGTGGTTACGTTCTGAACGGGACGAAAGACCTTGTGACGAATGCCCCCCTGGCCGATGCATTTCTTGTCTTTGCCTGGACAGATCCGGAGGCAGGACTGGAAAGAGGAGCGACCCTGTTCCTCCTAGATAAGGGAGCGGTAGGGCTAAGTGTGGGCAGTCCTCTTGAGACGATGGGATTGTGCGGCGCACTCATCTCATCCATTACACTCGGTGACTGCCGGGTGCCGGATGATGCCGTTGTCGGAGCCGTGGGCGGAGGATACAGCGCTCTCCAGACCATATTGGAATACATTAAGATTGCCCTCTCGAGCATGTCTGTCGGTATCGGCGTATCCTGCCTGGAAATTTCCACCCTTCACGGCAAGACGAAAAAGGCGTTCGGCAAGCCCATCGGCCTGTTTGAAGGGGTCGGTGCAAAGCTCGCCATCATGTTTACCCTCAACGACATAGGGCGGATGCTGACCTACCGGGCAGCCTGGGGTATGGTGGAAAAAGAAAGCGATAGCGTAATCTTCACATCCTGCGCCAAGCTCTTTACCAGTGAGGGAGTCAGCGAGATAGCGGATCTGGCAATGCAGGTCCATGGCGGGCACGGCTACATCAAAGGCACCCTGGTGGAAAAGCTGTATCGCGACGCTCGCTTTGCAGCGATAGCCTACGGCACTTCGGAAATGCAGCGGGCTTTCATCGCCAAAGACAGCCTGAACACATTTAAATAATTTTTCAAGGAGAACCCATGGGAACATTGCAGGAGTATTTTACGGAAGAACACGAAATTTTCCGCGGAACTGTCCGCAAGTTCGTGGAAAAGGAGATTAAACCGTATATCGATGAGTGGGAGGATGCGGAAATCTTCCCGATCGATCTCTATAAGAAAGCAGCGAGTGCCGGACTCCTTGCTCTCGGCTATCCGGAAGAGTTAGGGGGTGTACCGTGTGATAAATTCATGTCCATCGCTTTTACCGAAGAAATGATCCATGGGTCCGGTTCGCTCGGTTTGATTTCCGGCCTGGGAAGCTATAGCATTGCCCTTCCCCCCATTATCAACCTTGGGACGGAAGAGCAGAAACAGAAGTTTGTCGTTCCGGTCATCAAGGGTGAGAAAATCGCAGCGCTCGGTATCACGGAGCCCGATGCGGGATCGGATGTGGCCAATATTAAAACCCGCGCAGTACGTGACGGCGATGACTACATCGTGAATGGAGCCAAAACCTTCATCACCAGCGGATGCCGGGCAAATTTCATTACCACGGCAGTCCGTACGGGCGGCCCGGGCTTCAAGGGGATCAGTATACTGGTTATTGACTCGTCAACACCCGGCTTCTCGGTGCCGAAAAAAATCCGCAAGATGGGGTGGAATTCCTCCGACACCGCCGAATTGAGCTTCGTGGACTGCCGAGTCCCGGCAGCAAACCTTCTCGGTCAGGAGGGCATGGGTTTTTACGGGATTATGATAAACTTCCAGAATGAACGCCTTGCCCTGGCTGTTATGGCTCACGCGACTGCGGAGCTGGCCCTGCTGGAATCCATCAAATACGCCAAGGCCCGTGAAGCTTTCGGCAAGCCTATTTCCGCTTTCCAGGTTACCCGCCATAAGTTAGTGGACATGGCCACGAAAGTTCAGATTGCCAAGGAGTTCAATTACAGGGTGGCTGCAAAAATGGAAGCCGGCGTGGACTGCATAAAGGAGGTCTCCATGGCCAAAAACTTTGCCTGCGAGATCTGCGATAAAGTGGTCTTCGACGCCGTACAGATCCACGGAGGATACGGCTACGCTAGAGAATACGTAGTCGAGCGCCTCTATCGCGATTCCCGGATTCTAAGCATCGGCGGAGGCACGACAGAGATTATGAAGGAGATAATCTCCCGCGTCTCCCAATACTAATGCCCTGACGTCTGCCACGGCGGCGCATAAGTCGTTGTGGCAGTCGCCACGTCGCTTCGCTCCTCGCGATGATAAAGGGGTGGGGGGATGGTGCTCGCGATGGCATTTGAATTAGGCAAATTTCATGAAAATCGGCACCTTTTCCTATGAAGAATATATCCGCCTGGTAAAATCGTTTCACGGCAATCTGGCGCCCGGCTTAGTTATTGGGGGATTCATTGTCGATCTGGCCTTGAAAAATCTTCCGGATGGAGAGTTTTTTGATGCACTTTGTGAAACGTCTGTCTGCCTGCCCGATGCAGTACAATTGCTGACCCCGTGTACCATCGGCAATGGCTGGCTCAGGGTCTTTGATTTTGGAAGATTTGCTGTAACGCTTTATGAAAAATACAACGGGCAGGGAATTCGCGTATATCTTGACACAGG
>JBEKJA010000461.1:0-2654 GCA_050011475.1 Syntrophales bacterium | reverse complement strand
AGAGATTGACAAATTGAGCCAACTTGACATTTTCGCCCATTTTGACGTCAGATGAGACGAGAATATACTTCATATGGTTACACTTTCACCATTCTTCTTCAGGGATTTATTGGCTGCCTGAAGCAGTTTCACCACCTGGAGGCCGGCATAGCCGTCATTGACGACCTTGTTCCCATTTTCGATATAATCAACGAAGCTTTCAGCCATTTGTTTCAAGGCCTCAGTTTGTTCAAGTTTGGGGACCCAAATATCTCCGGAGCGATAGTCTACAAGCATCTTATACTGCCCTTCTTTAGAATTGATTTTTACCCCTCTATCGTAAATTTTTATTTTTTCGTCCGGATCAATGTCATTCCATACGACCATTTTTTTCTCCCCTGCGATAAGGGTGGTTCTTATTTTTACGGGTGACAACCAGTTGACATTAATGTGGGCGATCATCCTGTTTGTAAAGTAAAACGTCAAATACGCTACATTTTCCTGATCACTTTTAAAATGTCCAGTACCAGTCGCAATGACGACTGTCGGCAACTCATTCATAATGTACAGCATGATTGAAATGTCATGGCAGGCTAGATCCCAAAGAACATTTATATCATGCTGAAACAAACCAAGATTTACTCGTGTAGAATCATAATAAAGCAATTTGCCCAAGGTGTTTTCATCAACCAGCTGCTTGATTTTTCGCACGGCGCCGGTATAGAGGAAAGTGTGATCCACCATTATCTTCAGCCCTTTTTTTTCAGCTAGATTGATCAATTCTTCGGCTTCTGAGATTTTTGATGTAAATGGCTTTTCAACGAAGACATGTTTGCCGTTTTTAAGGGCTTTCTTAGCCAGTTCATAATGTGTAAAGACCGGGGTCGCAATTGCGACGGCATCTATGGTAGGAGATCTTAAAAGTACTTCAAAATCAGTCGTAATGTCTATATGGGGGAATGTCTTTTTAGCTTTATTCAGAAGTTGGTTATTGAGATCGCAAACCATCATTGTCTGTGATCCATTTGCGGAATTAAAATTCCTGACTATATTAGGTCCCCAATAACCGTAACCTATGACACCGATATTCAGCATGTCGATCCTCTCTTTTTAATATGCGCCCCTTCCTGACAGGACGGCATAAGGTGTTTTAAACAGGATGCGTATATCTCTCCACAGAGACCAGTTTTCTATATACTCGAGATCAAGGCGCACCATTTCGTCAAATGTAGTGGCGCTTCTTCCATTCACCTGCCACAAACCTGTGATCCCGGGCTTGCATGACAAAAGTCTTCTTCTATGCCATATATCATATATTGCAAATTCATATGGGATGGGAGGGCGAGGCCCGATCAGAGACATGTCACCTCTCAACACATTTAAAAATTGTGGAATCTCGTCAATACTGGTTTTTCGGAGGAAGCTCCCGAATGGGGTGATTCTGGGATCTTCTTTAATTTTATAGACGCCAGGCTCCACGGCACTATTTTCGCCGCCCGAAATCAACTGTTTCACATATTGCTGATGGCGCTGTGAGTCAGTATTCACGTACATGGTCCTGAATTTTAAAAATATAAATTGCCTGCCATTCAGTCCCATCCTTCTCTGCTTGAAGAAAACCGGTCCTGGTGATGTAAGCTTAATGATAAGCGAAACAGTCAGGAATAGAGGGGCGGTCAGAATTATAAACAATAGACTCAGGATGATATCTATACATCTTTTAATAATAATAGGAATTTTCTTTGATATCGTTCTCGATGATAGGTCCGGGTAAAAGTTATCGTTAAAGATGTCTCCGGCATCACCATTAAGATCTTCCGGATAATGGTGAAAAGATATTTTTATTTTCCCGAAGATGTGACCGGAATTGTTGTCATGAAATTCCGCTTGCAGTTTCTGTAAGATTTTATTCGTAAGGTTTTGATCAACATTCATAGCACCGGTAAAAATAACGCCAATAACTTTATTTTGACTGTACCATCCGGTTATATCCGTTTCTCTGAGGCATGAAGTCACGATGGATTTTACCTTGTTGATTTGTCCCAAGCGGTCATTGCCAATCAATTCTTCCAGATCAATCAGCATGAGTACAAAGGGAATATTCGACCTTTCCGTCCTTTTTCTTTCCAAACGGAGCATATATCGGAACTGATTTTCATCGCTAAAATGGCTCTTAAAGCCATTTGTACGACTGGTTTTTTCAATGAATCCTCTCATTATTTTGCTTTTATTTACCGACATCGGCATTATCCGATCATGCATCCATTTTATTTCGTAAGCTTTCCGGGGCTGGACTTATCTTTTTTATCTTTGAAAAATTTAAATCTATTTTTTAATGTCCCTGTTTTTTGAGCGTTACTCGATCTTCCATAGTAGGGGTAATAGTGATATCTGGTTCCAAAATACCGGGCATGCATAGCACTGGTTTTAAATTCAACATCGTTTAATACGACACCAATGATCTTATCCTTATCCACCTGCTTCAAGGCTTGCTGGACGGAATCGCGCGGCGTAGAACCGGATCTGACTACAAGGATCGTTGCATCCACCAGAGGGGACAGTATATTCGGCTCAGTTGTTGCCAGGATAGGGGGGGAATCAAGTATGATGTAACGGTCTTTGTATCGGCTTTTCAAGTCGACGATCAGGTCACGCATTAATTTTGAGCCAATGAG
>JBEKJA010000460.1:0-2658 GCA_050011475.1 Syntrophales bacterium | reverse complement strand
ATGAAAGACACAAAAAGAAATGGTTTTCAGATCCATTTTGTAAGCCATTCTTACAGGCGCTTATAGCCAGTGAATAAACATGAATACTATGGCCGGAAGCGAACTTTACCGAATGGGTAAAATAGAGTAGTTAACGCGAATCTAAATAACACTAAACAGCGTCACACGTCATGTTGACTTTAGTTGACCTTAAAAACGAACTTCCGCAAACCCCTGAAAACAAACATCAGCAAACCCTTAAAAGTCACCATTAGTCACCACAGAAAAGGGAATTTTCCGAGGCCATAAAAAGACCGGATAGGAATATATCGAGGCATCACAAACCCATTAAAATGTGAGATGGTCACAGTCGGTCACAAATAGCCTGGACAAACTTGGACACCCTATGAACGCATAAAAACGCATTTATGGAACTGCGACAGATCGCGACAGGTATAAGTGACATAGAATGACACGGTATAGATCGCTTGCTATTGCTTGCCATAAAAAATGTGACAAGGTGTTACATAGGGCCGGGGATGGCTAAAAATGACTAAATAACGCTTAATCAATAAAAGGCCCTTCAAGTTGTATCCGGTTGTACCGTGGGCGCGGTTGCATCTGGTTGCAATAAAGTGAACACCCGGAAACACTATACGGATAGATCGGGATAGATAGACGGTGGGGTTATAGATGCTTATAGTTTAAAGGGACCGGTATTGAACCAAAATAGGCCAGCAAACATTAACAAACCCATTGGCTCAAAATGACTCATATAGGGGTGACTTACCATTACTTAACCCTTTAAGGACCCCCAGGTAGGCCCCCCATTTAAGAACACCGAGACATACATAACAGGAGGTACAAAGGGTATGGGAGCCACACACACATAACCTTTGGGAAGGTTATGTCTCCCTGAAGATCATCCTTGCCTTTATTTCAACTTTTTTCAATAATGCTTTAATCATTGAGGTCATAGGGTAGCTCCCGAAAAGCCGGAAATTCCCGCCGGTCTTGGCCTCATTGATTCACTATTGGAGGATTGTGAGGGATGACAACGAAACGGAGAAGATATAGAAGTGTATTAGAGGCCGATTACGAAACTATGTATGATACATTTTATCATCTGAGAAATAACTTAACAACCAATGTGTTTATAATGATCAACCCTGAATTGGGTTATGATTTCCCTTTCCGATCTTCAAATGGTCCGCTTGTTGGAGGATTTATCGGTGGATCTGATGAAATTATGGATCTTGTAAAAAAAGATTTCGATGCAAATACACCTGACCCAAAAGCATACCAGATAGAGAGGAAGACCAAAATTAATGAAACGATTGAAATTTTAGAGAAAGAAGTTGAATTTAAAAACATTGATGTTAGAAATATGATGGAATCTTTTGAAGATATTCATCTATATTTTACTTGTATAATGATGTTAATAAGTAAGTCTTTAGATGAAGCCACTTGTGAAGAAGATCTGCTTGGTTGGCACAGGTTTTTTATGTGGCTTTCAATAGATGCAACACAAAAATATTTTGAATTTATAGGTTATTGGACAGCTAAGATGGAAGAGAAAAAAAAGCAAACTCAAAGAACCAGTAAGTCAACTATCGCAAAACAGATAAAACGTAAAAGAGTAGCAAGTGTTATCAATCAAAAGTATTTAGAAATTCTAAGGGATAATCCAAGCCGCCAACTTCTAACTAATTTATCTGAGAGGAAGCTTACTGAAATAATTAAGGGGCAAGTAGAATCTGATCCATCATTTAAGCAGATCAGTAAATCAATTTCAACACAGACTATAAAGAATATATTAAGAAACCGTGACAAGAATAAAATACCTTCCTATCCTTGGGAAAATAAACGTGGTTAAAATGTTACATTTTATCCAAGATGAACAATATGTAACATAATACTAATAAAACCAACTATATACAGATTTACAAACAAAAATAAATATATAAAATAGGCAGTAAGAAAAGGGCAAAAAGCCCGCACTTGAATGGGGTGCAAAATTTCTTACTGCTTTTTTTTTACCATCAAACCTTAAGGAGGTTGGCAAAATGGAGAATCAGGAACTTCTAACACTTACAGAAATGGCAGCACGTTTGAAGGTTCACCCTTCATGGCTTTACTCCCGTACCAGGGAAACCGGTGAAGGTAAGATCCCCAGGGTTAAGATCGGAAAGTACATTCGGTTTAATGAAAGTGAAGTCATGGCCTGGATCAAAGAAAAATACAGTGAAATGCAGGGATGAAAGCAAAGAGATCACCGAGAGAAACGATCCGGGCCTATTGTCTGTATTGCACCGGTGGCAACAGGAAAGAAGTTGAACCCTGTGATGGTGACGGCAGCAATCCAGATTACCATCAATGCGCTTTCCATCCTTACAGGTTAGGCAAGAAAAGGCCATCGGTAAAAATTATGCGGGAATTTTGCCTTCAATGCATGTGCGGCAATCGTGCATTTGTCCGGGAATGTGAAACAGATAATTGCTTGATCCATCCCTTTCGATTCGGCAAGACCCCTGCGAGAGTTGGAAAAGGAAAAAGCAAAGATCAGATGATCGCCATGAGTCAAAAAAGAAGGGCATTGCGCAGAGGGAAATCGGTCTATTTTGAACGATCAGCGACAGGGTAATGAGTTATATGGCATGGCAAGGAACCGAAGAAATA
>JBEKJA010000459.1:0-2668 GCA_050011475.1 Syntrophales bacterium | reverse complement strand
TCATTCCCCGGTTCGGTCAGTTCCTGGACCAGGCCAAGACGAAGCGCCTCGGCACCGGTTATTTCGTCACCGGTAAGCAGATACCTCATGGCATTACCCCAGCCGATTTCCTGGAAGAGACGCACCGTACCGCCGCCAATCGGGTATATGCCACGCTTCACCTCCAATAGGGCAATGCGTGCATCCGTGGATGCAACGCGGATGTCCTGTGCAAGCAGCAACTCAAAACCAATTGTATAGCACCTGCCCCGGATCGCCATAACTACAGGCTTTCTGCATCTTGCATCTAGGTCAAGGCCGAGGGGATGGATGCATCCTTCAGGAATAGCCCATCTCCCGCCGCTAATAGCATTCGCCCATTTATCAAGTTCCAGGCCGGACGTAAAATGTTCCCCATGCGCAAACAGAACGCCGCAGCGAAGCTCCGGGTTTCTATCCAGCTCACCATAAGCGTATGCGAGCTCATCATACATCTCCAGGTCAAAGGCATTTCGCTTTTCCGGCCGGTTGAGCCCCATGAGAAATACATGGCCGCGAGTTTCAACGGTTATTCTTGTATAATCCATCTTATCTAACCTCCCCTTTCATAATTATATTATTGAATGCAGATGACTTACGGAGGGTATTCAAGAGCACATAACCCGAAAAATATCAATCCAATTATTCCGTGATTATATACTGTATACAAGGTTAACTAAAAAGGAGGTCTTTATGTTTGATAGATCTAAAAAGCAACTAGTGGAGAAAATCAACATTGATTTTATTCAGGGCTTTGGAAAACTGGACCTTAAGGACGGCGACATTGTAATTTTAAAAACCCAAAGGCGATTAAGCAAAGAAGCAGCGGATGGGTTTATGAAATGGGGTGAATCTATGCTTAAAGATTTACCAGTTAAGGTTAAAATAGCACTGCTTGAAGACGGTATGGATATTGGAATTTTAAGGCCAGAAATTAGCAGCGATAAGCCAAATAAGCAATAAAAGCCATAAATAGAGTGATAAGTACGGGAATGAGCCATTTATATTCACGACAGATAAAAGCAAGTATAACCACGAGCCATGGGCGGTTAATATGGCCAGATATCGAGGCTCCGTTATGGTTTCTCGCTCCGGCCAACTTACCACGAGACCAATTACCGATGCATAATTTAATACTCTTAATATTTAAGCGTTTTAACATATCCCCACCTCCTGTTTTAGTGGTAATATGGGAGATAGGAAAGGTGGTGTCAAATGAAAAAGAAAACTAAGCACCCAAAAGATATGACCGATGATGAAATCATCTCCCACGTGTTTCACCCCAACGCTTTGAAGCATTTAAAAGAGCATTTGAAGAAATTATCCAAAAAGAAGGGAAGGGGTAATAGATAGGTGCTACTTTGTATAAAGTATATAATCACGAATTATTCAGACATTCTGCAGGACATTTAATGACTGGATCCCCACCCTGCATAAGTCATACTTGATCATAGATTTAACCTACCAATCAACTTACAACTATTCCCTATTGTTATAAAAATGATTCTTTATCATGATTCCTTAAAAAATATGTCAGTAACTTGATTTTAAAAGAGAATTATGAGGTGTGATAGATGATGTTTAGAAATAGAGTTACCGTAATGGCATTTCTGTTTATCGCCGTTGGAGTGATTATTGGCTTGGTTATTTCCTCAAACTTCGATTTTTTTTCGAAAGGGTATACTGAAGATAAAATCTCAAAGGATGCTATCTCTCTTTTGACAAAGATCAACCAGGCAACTGAGGAGGTAGCCAATGCATAAAGAACTGCGGTCGTGAACATTACATCCACAAGAACGGTTCATATGCACGGTTTCCCATCTCCATTTCTTGAGGACCCATTCTTGAAGCAATTTTTTGGGAACCAGTATGACTTCTTCGGAGCACCCAGGGATTTCAAACAATCCGGCGTTGGGTCCGGTGTCATCGTCGATCCGAGAGGTTTTGTTCTTACGAATAACCATGTAATTAAGAGTGCTGATGAAATCCAGGTTAAACTGTCTGATAAAAGGGTTTACAAGGGGAAAGTGGTTGGCACAGATCCCCGAACCGATTTGGCCGTGATTCAAATCAATGCGAATAATCTTCCAGTCATCAGGCTCGGTAATTCCGACAAGCTCAAAGTGGGAGATCGCGTGATAGCTATCGGAAACCCGTTAGGACTGAACCAGACGGTCACTTCAGGCATTATCAGTGCCACAGGAAGAGCGGATGTCGGGATTGCCGATTATGAAGACTTTCCCCAGACCGATGCTCCCATCAATCCGGGCAATTCCGGGGGCGCCCTGGTTAGTGTAAACGGGGAGGTTATTGGAATCAATACGGCCATTGCCAGTACCTCGGGCGGCTATCAGGGAATAGGCTTTGCGATACCGAGCAACATGGCAAAAGTCGTCATGGAAAGCCTGATCAAACATGGTAAAGTCATCAGGGGGTGGTTGGGTGTTTCCATTCAGCCGATTACTCCTGATCTGGTAAAGCAACTGGGCATGAAAGACGATAAGGGTGCGCTTATCGCCGATATCATGGAAGGCGGTCCGGCTGACAAATCGGGATTGAAGAGAGGTGATGTCATCATTGAATTTGATGGTAAAATGGTCACGGATGTTTCCATTTTGAGAAACATGGTAGCCGGCATGACGCCGGGGAA
>JBEKJA010000458.1:0-2673 GCA_050011475.1 Syntrophales bacterium | reverse complement strand
CGCTTCCTGTTGGACTCATATTCGTCCTTATTTCGTCCTTATAAAGAGGCCTTGATTACTTACCAGATCTATCCTTAAGATATCGCCTGGATACTTCTTCAGCCAGGGTATAAGGATCCGATTCTTTCCGTGAAAGCTTCTCCAGCATCTCTTCCATCTCGCCAGATGCAATGAGTTCCTTAAGAACCGGCTCGAGGATGGATGCCCTGAGGGCTTCATTGATTTCCGCAACTATTTTTCGGCGCTGACGGATAAACAGGCGTTCGGTTGTGACAAGGTTTCTGTAGTGATCCTCAATCTTTTGGGCCAGCTCGTCTATACTGGCGTGGAATGATTCGGGCTCGAAAGCGTTGCCGATTTTTACAATGGACGGCTGCCAGCCGCTTTTCCGTTCCGGGGCCATGTCGAGAACGGCGCGAAGCTCATGGAGAAGCTTATCCGCTCCGTCACGGTCGGCCTTATTGATCACAAAAATATCCGCGATCTCCATAATGCCGGCCTTCATCGCCTGGATATCGTCACCCATGCCCGGTATGAGAATGACAACAATCGTATGGGCATGATTTATAATCTCGACCTCCTGCTGCCCCGTTCCCACAGTCTCCACCAGGATGATATCCTTGCCCATGGCATCCAGGATATGAATGGCGTCACCCACGGCCTTTGATATGCCGCCCATTGCTCCGCGGGTTGCGAGGCTGCGCACGAAGACGCCCGGATCCTCCGCATGGCGCTGCATGCGGATCCGGTCACCGAGGATGGCACCGCCTGTAAAAGGACTTGTAGGATCCACGGCCAGGACGCCCACCGTCCGGTCCTTGGCCCGAAACGACGAGATCAGCATATCCGCCAGTGTACTTTTCCCCGCTCCCGGAGATCCGGTCAGGCCGATGACATGGGCTTTACCTGTGAATGGAAAGATGAGCTTCAGGGTGCAAGTGGCCCCGGGAACCTCGTCCTCGAGATTCCTGATAAGACGCGACGCAGTCCGTATGTCACCTGCTTTGATTTTATCTGCTTTATCCATATTGAATTATAGCCTGAACGAGGACACTACCTGGCATGAATGTTATTGCGCACCCACTCGACGATGGCTTCCAGACTAACACCCGGCGTAAAGATTTCTTTAATTCCGGCATCATACATCATCTGAAAGTCCTGTTCCGGGATAATTCCCCCGCCGATCACCGTTATGTCATCAGCACCTTGCTCCCTGAGCAGTTCCACCACTCTGGGGAAGAGATACCGATGAGCCCCTGACAGGCAACTCAAGCCCACGAGATCCACATCTTCCTGGATGGCACCAGCCACAATCTGCTCCGGCGTCTGGTGACAGCCTGTGTAGATCACTTCAAATCCGGCATCCCGAAAGCAGCGGGCTAGTACACGCGCCCCCCGGTCGTGACCGTCCAGACCCGGCTTGGCAACCATGATACGTATTTTTCTGCCTGCCATGTAACCCTCTCCTCTTTGTTCTAACCGCAATAGGTCACCCTGAATTTATTTCAGGGTCTATTCTTTTATATAGATCCTGAATCAAGTTCAGAATGACTTTGTGGAAAAATGACCCTGTTGTCAGAATAAACCGGGATCCCTGTACTCTCCATAAACTTCCCTGTACACATCGCAGATCTCTTGGACGCTTGCCAGATTTTTAACGGCTTCAATACAGTGGGGCATGACGTTGGTGCCCTTCCTGCATGCCTGGCGGATATCATCCAGGCTGTGAAGAACAGCCTTGGAATCCCGTCTGCGGCGTACTGCAGTGAGCCGTTCGATTTGTTCCCTCTCAACCTTCTCATCGATCTCCACCATGGGGATCGCTATATTCTGCTCTGTCGCATATTTATTGACGCCGACCATGACCTTCTCGCCTTTGTCAAGCTGGCGCTGGAACGTGTACGCCGCATCGGCAATCTCCATCTGTGGAAAACCTTTTTCGATTGCACTGATCATACCGCCCATCGCATCAATCTTATTGATATATTCCCAAGCCTTCCCCTCCATTTCATTGGTCAGGAACTCAACGAAATATGATCCGGCAAGGGGATCGATCGTGTTGGCTGCTCCAGTCTCCTCGGCAATAATCTGCTGTGTTCTGAGGGCGATTTCTACGGCATGCTCCGACGGGAGGCATAGAACCTCATCCAGGGAATTCGTATGCAGTGATTGGGTGCCCCCCAGCACCGCCGCCAACGCCTGGATGGCTGTCCGCACCACGTTGTTGTATGGCTGCTGGGCGGTCAGCGAACAGCCTGCCGTCTGGGTATGAAACCGCATCCAGCAGGACCGGGGATTCTTGGCTTTGAAGCGCTCGCACATAATCTTTCCCCACATACGCCGGGCTGCCCGCATTTTGCAGATCTCCTCAAAAAAATCGACATGGGCATTGAAGAAGAATGACAGGCGGGGGGCGAAATCGTCCACATCGAGCTTTCTCCGCCGGATCACATCTTCAACATATTCAATCCCATCTCGCAATGTGAATGCCAGCTCCTGAACGGCCGTCGAACCCGCTTCCCGAATATGGTATCCGCTGATGCTTATGGGATTCCACTTGGGAACATGTTTGGAACCGAACTCAATGGTATCGCTGATCAGCTTCACGGAGGGTTCGGGAGGACACATGAATGTCTTCTGGGCAATAAACTCCTTGAGCATATCGTTCTGGGT
>JBEKJA010000457.1:0-2692 GCA_050011475.1 Syntrophales bacterium | reverse complement strand
TCAAGCTTTTCTGTGCCAAGCCTTGCAAGCACATTGGTTATTCCAGGCGTCCAGCCCATGCCTATCAGTGCTGTGACATTGTTTGAGCGCGCCATGTCGCTGTATGACAGCGCACGTTCCGTTGCATCGTGATCATCGCATATGTCAACATAGCCAACTCCGGCTTCAATGGCCAGGGGCAGGATGACCTTTTCGTACTTGTAGAACGGACCGACACAATTGACAACGATATTGGCGCCTTTCAATATACCCAGGACGTCATTACGTTTGTTGACATCGCACGGCTCAACCGCAATATTTGGCAGGCCTATCGATTTTGCCTTCTTCTCCGCAATATCCTTTCTCAGATCAGCAAGGACAATCCTGCTCTCAGGTGAGAAAAGGGCCAGATCGGCAACAACTTCGCTGCCCATGTCCCCTGCGCCGCCAAGTACGACAAATTTCATATAGCCTCCTTAAAGCTAAAGGACATTCACCATTGAAAGATATTTTGGAACTGTATCTTCGTAAGGCAAGACAAAGTCAATGTCAAGTGCAAATCATCGTGCCTTGAGGCTTGCCGAAAAGGCGGAAAACGTCTATATTAGGTTATCTGGCATACGTCAAATCGGAATTAAGCGTTTGCGTGGAAACCCAATTGCGTAAGTACAGGAGCATATTGCTGGTCAACTGCTCATCATTTGCCTGGTGGTTCGTCATGAATTCCTGGATTTTATCAACGAAGAAATCGTGTTCCCTGATATGAGTCTCAAGGTTCGGATAATTTATTTTCTTCATGAGCATTGGTTCGGTGTGAAAGTGATTGGATAGAAATTTTAAAAGATCCTGAAAAACAGGAATAAATTCCTTTGAGCCTGTATCGTAAAGGTCCATAACACGATTAGCGATAAGAAAAAGCTCCTGGTGCTGGGAGTCGATTTTCTCATCATGCACGCTATAACTAGAATTCCATAAAATATTTTTGGATTCGGTTATAATCTATATTCCTCGTCTTGATGCTTTTGAGTTTATAATATAAATATAGGCATGGTTTCTTATGAAGAGCAATATTGATTACACTAGGAGCTAATTTATGAAGAAAGTATTATCGCAGCATAAGACTTGGCACGACCTGCACCGGGAAACAATGAGTTTTGGCCAGAGACTCGCGGATAAGCTTGCACTCGGAATGGGGTCATGGCCATTCATCATTGCGCAGACCATCATGGTTGTTTTATGGATCGTCCTGAATTTTATAGGTTTTATATATCATTGGGACCCATACCCTTTTATTCTTTTAAATCTCCTTTTTTCAGTGCAGGCTGCTTACGCGGCTCCGGTTATCATGATGGCCCAAAACCGTCAGAATGATCGTGACCGGCATCAGGCGGCAGAGGATTATACCACCAATATCGAAGCCAAGAAGGAAATAGAGCAATTGCAGATCACACTGGCGCGGATAGAAAATGAAAAATTAAACCAGGTTTTGAAGTTATTGAATGAATTGAAGATAAATTCAAACACTTAATTCAGGGGGATTCATGATGCCCATCAGAGAGGAACTGAAGCCTTACGCAGCGAAGCTTGGTTTTCCCGATTCCGAAACCATGAGCGCTATTTTTGCCATTCTTTATGGTGATGAAGACCGTGTCAAACTGGCGGCGGCTTTACCAGGAAGCGTTGCAGAGCTTGCCCTGAAGACCGGCTGGCCTGAAGCGAAGGTCAAGTCCGTAGTTGAGCAGCTCAAGCAAACCGGAAGTATTCAGCGGATTCTGTCCAAGGGGGACTATTACTGCTTATATCCTGCAATGATTGAGCTGCGGGACTCCACGGTATTGAGTCCCGGTGTTCCGCGAGAGCTTTTCCAGCTCTGGGAGCAATTGATTGTGAAGGAAATGCCCAAACTGGTCATGGCTTTTCAGGATCTGAAATTGCCTCCTGTCATGAGGGTCATCCCGGTTGAAGAAACTCTGACCTCACAGAACAGGATCCTTGATATTGACTCGGCGAGGAAGCTCTTCCGGGAAGCTGAGCTGATCACGGCGATTCCTTGCCCATGCAGAACCCAGGCAAAACAGGTTGGCCGCGGAAAGAACTGTCCGGCACCAGAGAGCGCCGTGTGCATGCAGATCAATGGATTTGCCGCCGCCATTATCGATTGAGGTATCGGTCAGCAGTTGGCAACGGCAGAGGCCCTCACGAGAATCGGTGATGCGGAAGATGCGGGGCTCGTTCACCAGGTCCGCAACAACGTCAAGAAAGACATGTTCATGTGCAACTGCTGCGCCTGCTGCTGTGCGGGTCTGTACCTGATTCATAACGTGGGATACAAGAGTGCGGTAGCCCCATCGAGGTTCCAGGTTCGTTTTGATGTGAGCCTGTGTACGGATTGCGGGATTTGCGCGGATCGATGCCAGTTCCGTGCGATCCTGATGAATGGGACGGTCTCCGTAGATCCGGAGAAGTACTATGGTTGCGGGAACTGCGTCAAGACGTGTCCGGTGAATGCCCTGGCACTTGAGGAAATACGCCCGGAATCATTCATCCGTGTAACCTGAGTTCAGGTTGAAATACCATTTTAATAGGAGGTAAAAAAATATGGGTTTTCAAAATATTTCCATTGAGAAGCGCGGCAATGTAAGTATCCTGACCATCAACCGTCCACCGGCCAATTCAATCAACCTGGCAACAATGGAGGAGATTAACTCAGCAT
>JBEKJA010000456.1:0-2699 GCA_050011475.1 Syntrophales bacterium | reverse complement strand
CGTTGGGTGATATGCTTGGACAATCTGCCCATTTTTATTGACGAGCCCCTTCACAATGAAGGGTTTCATCAGGACCCCCTGGTTTGCAATGGCGGATAAAGCAGTTACAAGCTGAAGAGCCGTAACAGAAATTCCCTGGCCGAAGGCATGATTGGATGTGTCCACTCTGGTCCACTCACTGCAAGGGCGCAACAGGCCCGGTGACTCTCCAGGCACATCGATCCCAGTCCTGGAGCCAAAGCCGAATTGGCGTATGTACTGATAGAATTTTTCCTTCCCCAGCCTTTCGGATATTTTCACACAGCCAATGTTGCTGGAGTATTTAAGTATCTCGGGAAAGGTTAATATCCCATAGCGCTTGTGATTTGCTTCATGGATCACCCGGCCGGCAATGGCATAATTGCCGTTTTCACAATTGAACCGGTCGCTTTCCTTGACGACGCCTTCCTCGAGAGCCCCGGCGGCAAGGAAAGGCTTGAACGTGGATCCGGGATCAAAACAGTCTCCGATGGCCTTGTTGCCGCCTTTCCCGACTTCATACTGGGCATAGTTGTTTGGATTAAAGGCAGGCTCATCGGCCAAGGCAAGAATTTCGCCTGTCTTGGGATCCATAACGACGGCAAAGCCGCCTTTTGCGCCTTTCTCCCGAATAGCTTCACGAAGCTGCGATTCAACAACATACTGGATCCGGTTGTCTATGGTGAGGACCAGGTGACTTGTCTGATCTTCCCGAATAGCAGCACGCTCCACACGCGGATACAGCCATTTCCCCTTGGCATCCCGCGACCAGATCAACTTCTGGGGGACCCCTTTGAGATTCTGGTCATATCTCTTTTCCAGGCCTTCCAAGCCTTCAGAGTCCAAACCCACAAATCCGAGCAGATGGCCGGCGAGTTCTCCGTTTGGATAAAATCTCTTCGGTTCCTTAACAATAAAAACCCCGTCAATGTTCAAGGCCTCGATACGGGTAGCCTGGTCCGGATTGATGCGCCGGGCAAGCCAGCAGAAATTTTTTGATGAGTCAATACGTTTCTCAAGCAGCGTTGGATTCATGCCCGTAATGACTGATATCTGTTGAGCAAGATTCCGGTGATCCGATATTTTTGAAGGATCGGCACAGACAGAGTCAGCCATCACCGTTGCAGCGAGTTTCTCTCCGTTTCTGTCAAAAATCATTCCCCTTTCCGGAGGTATTTCCATTGCCTTGGTATGCTGCCTTTCAGCAATCTGTTTAAGAAAATGGCCTGAGAGGATCTGAAGTTGGAAAGCCCTCGATATCAAGGCAAGATACAGAATCAGAAAAAAAAGCAGGAGTGTGGCCATCCGGAATCTTAGCCATTTCTTCGCTTCGCCCGTCATGGCTGCGCTCCTACCTGATTACAGTGACTTGGCCCGGTTCCGGGGAGTTCATTTGAAGACGATCCCGGGCAATGGCCTCTATCCGTTGGGGAGATTTCAATGTCGCCACCTCAAGCCTCAGGCGGCGCTGTTCTTCCAGAAGCTGTTCTTTTGCATGCATGGCTGTGGCTACATCATATTCAAGGCGCGTCATATGAATGTGCAGCCAGACATACATCAAAATGATAATCGTGATAGCCAATGTGACACCCAGGATCGTCGAGATCCGGAATGCAGGAAGGGTATGCATTTCCTGCTGGGGCATAGTATTCCGGACGGCATCCTGGTTCATCGTTGTTATTAAATCCTTTCAGCAGCCCGCAATTTGGCACTGCGTGCGCGGGGATTGAACTGAATTTCCTCTTCCCCGGGCCGGATAGGCTTCCGGGTCACAACCTTCAGAAGCGGCTCTTTGTGACATACACAAACCGGGATACCGGACGGACATATACAAGGATGTTCACCCGCCCGAAACGCTTCCTTTACCAATCGATCCTCAAGAGAATGAAATGAGATGACACAGAAGCGACCACCCGGCCGCAGGATTTCGAGCTCCTCCTCGAGGGCACGCCGGAGGTTTGATAATTCATCATTGACTGCTATCCGGAGAGCCTGGAACAGGCGCGTGGCAGGGTGAGTTTCCTTCCGGCGTGTCCTTTGGGGTGAGGCAAGGAGGACCAGATCAGCCAGTTCGCGGGTCGTACGTGGTGGAGCTGCCTTTCTCCTGGCCGCAATCACCCGTGCAATCCGCCGAGCCATGGGTTCTTCACCATAATTTTGAATCATGCGGGTCAACTCCTCAATGGTAAGCTTTTCAATCATATCCTGAGCCGTAACGGTCTGACTGCGGTCCATTCGCATATCGAGAGGACCGTCCAGGTTAAAACTGAACCCTCGGCCTGCTGTTTCCAGTTGATGCGCCGAGACTCCAAGGTCCAGGAGAAATCCATCCACACCGGGAATATTTATATCCTCCAGTATGTCGTGTACCTGTGCGAAATTCCCTTTCCGAAGTATGAACCGGTTGCCGAATGATGCTAATCGGTTGCCGGCTTCCGCCAGTGCTTCTTCATCCCTGTCAATCCCGATCAGGAAACCGTCGGGGGCGGAGTGCATGAGAATAGCCTCCGCATGTCCACCTCCGCCAACCGTGCCGTCTACATAGATCCCGCCCGGTCTGCACTGGAGAAATGTCAGGACCTCCTTAACCATCACGGGCCGGTGGAAGATACCCATGCCGCGTGCCCTTTTCTCATATGCCCAAATCGGACATCAAATCGCTGAAACGGTCTGTCTGCCCC
>JBEKJA010000455.1:0-2701 GCA_050011475.1 Syntrophales bacterium | reverse complement strand
GAAACACTTCGTCGATGGCAGGTATTGAAAAACGCAGCCAGTAAGGCAATAGTATCGTGCCGGGGTACAATCAGCCATCAGCATGGTGTCGGCATTGACCATAAACCGTTTCTTTCCACTGAAAAAGGAACTTTGGGCATCAGCGCTATTCAGACGCTATGCGGAATGTTTGACCCAAAGGGGATTATGAATCCGGGGAAACTGGTTTAAACCAAAAGAAAGGAAAAACCATGTGGACACAGGGTTGGAGAGACAGGGTATGGAATCGTCTTGGCTGGAAATGGGATATCATTGTCATTGGAGGCGGAATAACCGGTGCCGGTATCTTGCGAATTGCTGCACAGCTCGGATTAAAGGTGCTGCTGGTCGAGCGGAACGATTTTGGATGGGGCACTTCCAGCCGGTCATCCAAACTCGTTCATGGGGGCATGCGCTACCTCAAGGAAGGAAAGATCTTTCTTACCAGGGACTCGGTACGGGAGCGTGAGAAACTAATCAAGGAGGGGCCCGGTCTGATTGCAAAACTCAATTTTCTGCTGGCCTGTTACAAGGATGAGAAGCCCGGGAAATACACTTACAAAGCAGGTCTGGCCCTTTATGATCTGCTTGGCTCTACGGAGAGTTTCCAGCAGTATACCGCGGATGATTTTCATATGCTTACCCCGTACATCTGCGCCGAAGGACTGGGCGACGGATTTTCATTTTATGATGCCCAGACGGATGATGCCCGGCTGGTCCTGCGTGTCATTCTCGAAGCCGTGGCCGGTGGGGCATCTGCCATCAATTATACAGCGGCGGAAGAGCTGCTTTTTAAGGATAAAAAGGTTGAAGGTATACGGATCAGGGATCTTGTAGAAGAGCGCACATCCGAAGTGTATGCAAAAGTGGTGATCAGCGCAACCAGTGTATGGGCGGATGAATTGCGCGTCCAATTGGGTGCAAAGCCCCGTATGAGGCCTCTTCGGGGAAGTCATATTCTCTTTCCCGCATGGCGTTTGCCGACGTCAAGCGCCATAACGTTTCCTCATCCCGCAGACAGGCGTCCCGTTTTCATATTTCCCTGGGAAGGGGCAACCCTTGTCGGCACCACCGACCTCGACCATGATCACCCCCTGGAGGATGAACCGCAGATCAGTTCCGATGAAGTCTCATATCTGATGGCGGCGGTAGAGTCGAAATTCCCGCTGCTGAAGCTGACCCTGGCTGATGTAATCGCAACCTATGCCGGTCTCCGCCCGGTTATTGGAACCGGTAAAGCGGACCCGTCCAAAGAATCACGCGACCATGTCATCTGGGATGAGAAGGGCCTGATCACAGTTACCGGAGGGAAGTTGACCACATTTCGTCTCATAGCGATCGATACTTTAATGGCTGCGGCGGGACGGCTTCCCGGGATGCGGGAGCCGAACAAAAAAATACCGGTGCTGGACCGTATTGACAAGAAAGAGGCCAGGAAACTACCGGTCAGCGAAGAGCAGCGTGTACGCCTGATCGGGCGATATGGCATCAATGCTTCCGAGTTGATTGCCGTTGCGAAACCCGTTGAGCTGGAGCCTATTCCCAATACAAAATATCTCTGGGCGGAACTTCGCTGGGCGGCACGGTCGGAGGGAGTGGTTCATCTGGGCGATTTGCTCCTGCGCCGCGTTAGGCTGGGCCTACTGCTGCCTGAAGGCGGGAAGGCTTTGCTGCCGATGATCCGCACCATGTGCCAGTCCGAACTCGGTTGGGATGATGACCGTTGGAAGGAAGAAGAAGCAGCATATCTTGAATTATGGCGGAAAAATTATTCACTTCCTGATCGAAAGACAATAGCCGATTGGCATGAAATGAGTGTCAAGAAAAAGACGAAACGCTAAGCGGAAACCAACACCCGAAAGGGTGAATACAATGCAAAACACGGTAACGAGAATCGCGGTTCTTGCGGCTGTTCTGATATTACACCGGCAATTAAACATGTTTAATTAAATCAACATGGTGTCTGTCTTTATGACAAATGTGTCGCTGGAGAATGGCTACATTTAGTTGCCGGTGTAATAAGCAATGAATTCTGCTGAAAAATAGGAATATCCTTTATCTTTCAATCTGCCGATCTGGTCCAGCCGGAATATATCTTCCATCGTCTCGGCCCACCTCAAGTACAATAACCAGTAAACCATAGGACTGTTTACTGGTTTTTTGTGGATTTCAAATGGTAATCAATTGATTCTATTACTGAAGATTTCATTTGTTAATAAGTCGTTTAATTGGCTCTGGTAAGGGCATGTTTTTTATAAAGCTGAGTGGTACTTCTTATACATAACAAAATGGCGATTAAAATTTAGCAAGGAGGTCATCATTTTCTTGTTGTACCTATCGATATATGTGGATGGAGGGAGCTACGAAAGAGTCCTTTAAGCCGCTTCGTATTCCTGCTCGTGCCGCTGCCTCATCCATTCAAATATGCCCATTCCTTCAGCCAGTATCAATTCAGTAAAAGCCCATACCATAGCATCCATACGGTTAGGCGAGGGATCACCGGGTATCCAAAGACACATCTCATCTTCAAGACGAGAGAAAAGACCAACGTGGTGAATCTTACCCTGCTCATATTTGGCTGATATCGGCTCCGCCCTGGCCTGTTTCCCACCCAGGATATGCTGCAGGCGTCTTCCCTTATGGGCGTTCTTAGGAAGGCATAAGCCTTCTCGCCGTAAGGCTT
>JBEKJA010000454.1:0-2707 GCA_050011475.1 Syntrophales bacterium | reverse complement strand
GTCCATGGGAAGCAGACGTATTTCCTCAGAATCAGCAACTTCCATATCAGGCCTGGCTGAATTTCCGGAAGGACCCTTGAGAATCTCCTTGGAGATATCGACCAGATCGCTGACCACGGCACTGGCCGTCGGCATCATACCAGCACCCTGCCCATAGAGAAATACCGAACCCGATGCGTCACCCATAATGTGAAATGCATTAAAGTTTCCATTGACGTTTGCAAGGAGGTGATCAAGGGGAATCATGGTCGGATGAATTCTTGCCTCCACATGATGGTCACGATTGATGGCAATGGCAAGGAGTTTGATTCTATAACCCAACTCTTTGGCCAGAACCACATCCTGCTGGCTGATTTTTGAAATTCCTTCTGTGTACAGGTCTTTTAGATGAACTTTTTTTCCATATGCCAGGGACAAGACAATGGCAAGCTTGTGCGAGGTATCAATACCATCGATATCAAAAGACGGATCCGCCTCTGCAAAACCAAGGCTCTGGGCTTCTTTCAGCACTTCAGAAAATGACCTGCCTTCATCGGCCATTTTGGATAGAATATAGTTGGCTGTACCGTTTATAATTCCATAAATGGACCTGATTCGATCACCCACCAGGGCCTGACGTAGTGTACGGATGATGGGAATCGTGCCTCCCACGGAGGCTTCAAAGCCCACCTGGACGCCTTTTGCCCTTGCGGCATAAAATATTTCATCCCCACAGGTAGCCAAAAGGGCTTTATTCGCGGTTACCACATGTTTTCCCATGTGAATCGCATCCAGCAGGAATGAACGGGCAGGTTCATATCCGCCGATGAGTTCTATGACAATGTCGATATCCGGATCTTTGAGCACCTCATCCGTCCGGCTGGTGAGGCGCTTTCCCATGACCGAAACTCCTCGTGAAGTGGTGATATCAAGATCGGCGATACTCTTCAGATTCAGCTTTGCCCCGACACGCTGTTCGATGAGCTTCCCGTTCTCCTGCAGGAGTTTCACCACTCCTGTTCCAATCGTTCCGAAGCCGATAAGGCCGACGTTAATTGTTTTTTTGGAAGCGTTTGCCATTTTTCATCCCTGACCTATCTATTTGCAACAATTTGCTGTGCTGCAGCTTCTATAACATCTTATAATTGTTTGTCAAAAAAATTCCCGCATTAACCGATCTTTGCCAGGTCCATCCTGCCCGCCCATCGATGGAGAAGGACTGCACGAAGCGCCTCATGCTCCGGCCTGTTCAGATCGGGATCCTTTTCAATCAGGCTGAAAGCTTCTTCTTTCGCTTCATTCAAAAGCCTCGCATCCTTGATAATATTGGCAATACGAAAATCAGGCAGGCCGGATTGGCGTATACCAAGCATTTCACCGGGACCGCGAATGGCCATATCTTCTTCGGCAATTCGGAAGCCGTCATTGGTCTCCTCCATGATCCGCAACCGGCGCCGGGCATCATCCGTTCCTGTATGCTGAGCGAGGAGAATGCAGGCTGACGGGATATCCCTCCGGCCGACCCTGCCGCGGAGCTGATGGAGCTGGGACAGACCGAAACGTTCGGCGTGTTCGACAACCATGAGGGACGCCTGCGGCATGTCGATACCGACCTCGATGACGGTCGTCGCCACAAGAATATCGATCTCACCGGCCTTAAACTGTTCCATCACCCGGTCTTTATCGGCGTTTTTCATCCGGCCATGCACCAAACCTACCCGGCGTTCCGGGAAAACGTCCTTTTGAAGATGTTCGGCCATGCGTGTCGCGTCTTTCAGATCCAATGCTTCGGATTCCTCAACCAATGGATAAACGATGAATGCCTGATGCCCTTTTGTCAGTTCGCGGCGTATGATATCATAGACTCTCTGGCGCTGTTTCTCGTAGAAAACCTTTGTCTGAACCGGTTTTTTTCCGGGAGGCATTTCATCGATAACTGATACGTCTAGATCACCATATACCGTCATTGCCAGAGTTCTGGGAATGGGCGTTGCGGTCATGATCAAGGTATGAGGTGTCCTCCCTTTCATCAGCAGGGCGGCTCTCTGAATAACCCCGAATCGATGCTGCTCATCAATAACAACAAGGCCCAGGCGATTGAAATCAATCGCTTCCTGTATGAGTGCATGGGTCCCCACGACAATGCCTGCTTTCCCGGAGGATATGTCCGAGCTAATGGCATCTCTTTTGGCGTTCTTCAAGCCACCGGTTACCAGGGCAATCTCCAGGCCGAGAGGATCGGCCCATGGTTTCAAACTTTGATAATGCTGTTCTGCCAGTATTTCCGTGGGCGCCATCATTGCGGCCTGGAAGCCGCTTTCGTAGGCCATGACCATGGCGGCCATGGATACAACGGTCTTGCCGGAACCGACATCCCCCTGCAGGAGACGGTTCATTGCCGAATCCTTTTCCAGGTCGGAAATAATTTCTTCAACTACCCTGTTCTGTGCCGATGTAAGGGAAAAAGGCAGTAAATTTAAAAATTTTGCACTGAGTGCCCCTCTCCGGAACGGTTCAACTTTCTCCAGGGAGCGCCCCTTCTTTTTCAGAGCGACGCCAAGCTGCAAAAAAAAGAATTCATCGAAAATCAGCCTGCGATGAGCAGGGCTGTTCAAGCCATTGCAGGAATCGATATTCTCATCCTGGTTCGGGAAGTGAACCTGTTTTATGGCCTCATTCATACCAATAAAATGATGGCGCCGATTGATTGCCTCCGGCATGGGACTGA
>JBEKJA010000453.1:0-2725 GCA_050011475.1 Syntrophales bacterium | reverse complement strand
CCCATTTTGTTTGCAACCCAGCCATGCGCCAATTCATGGAGAATGATTGAATATAGAAGTGGTATAGCCAGTAATATAAACGCCGCAGGATTCTGAATAAGAAGATTAATAAGCCCCATTAATTATTCCTGCTATTTATGAAGTGTAAGTAATATTGATTATAGGGACTATTGATCAGACATCGAGCCCTCTTAATCCCTTAAGAAACTTCCTGATATCATCCCTGCTTTTTGGCAGTATCAGCGTGCCAATTGCTGTAGCCTTCTTCACTTCATCTTGATTGTATAAATCGATTTGATATCTTAGATAGTATTTCCCCCTTTTTATATAGCGGTCATAGGGTTTCATTTTGATATGGATCATTTCTCCAACATGAAAATCTTCATACATCTCAATCTGCTGACCTGGGTTTCTTGCACCGGGCGTTCTGATCCAGTTGCCCCGGCCCCTGGTCCCGATACACCAGAATATAATCTGTGTCACAAAAACCGGATGAGCCATTAACTGACCATGTGGAGAGCTTTTCGCGTATTCCTCATCCATTAGCAAAGGATTATCATCCATAACTGCCTCTGCAAAATATTTCATATCCTCAGCCTTGATTTCAAATTCCTGCTCTCCTTCAACCTCGGTAAGATTTGAAAAATCAATTTCCTCCCATACCTCATAGCTCTCGGCATTCTTGAAAAAATCTGTATCAAACTGCCTCTGTTTCTCAGTCTGGATATACTTGGAGAAAAAGTCCTTGTTCATAATATCTCTCCTTCGTTTTTATCCTGTCAGTCAGGAAACATTTTTCTAACAAACAGTTGATTCAGCAGACCAAGACAAAGAAACAGCATTTGATACTGGCCTAAAATGTGCGTAATCGAAAGTATAGAGAAGAGACTAACCGGAGGTAGATAGTTTTACAATCAGTAATTCATCGTAATCATTTCTGAAGAGTTTCATTTGTTCGTAGGATACATCAATAGTGTATGTCTTCCTGAGATGTTTGCTTGATAACTTTCATCAACTATTTAAGATTACAATAGTTATCAGTGATTCCATGTCGATTGATGAAGGCCGACGGAACTATTTATAGACTACCGGATGGATAAATAAATATGTCCCATTTTTCCATTTCTGAAGGGTAGGAACTGTACCCTGCCGGCGGATCTGGGGTAATTTAAATGCCGGGTCAAAAAAAAATTGATGAAGCCTTTTCTTTTGGTACATCCAAGGGCGATATCCATGACTGGGTTAGTGATTGCGGTTTTGATCCTTCTGATCGGCTGCTTTCACATGAACCTTGATATTAAAGAGTATAAGTTCGACAGTGCCGAGCGATAGGGGACCCTTGTCATATTCCTGCCTGGACGTGGCGGATGAGCGAGCAGAATGGCATTGGCATCGGCGATACCGACCAGATCGATTCCGTTATCAAGGACCATTTCTTTAATTGAAGCGGCATTGATTGACTTTTTCAGATATCTTCCAACTGATAACCAACTTCCATATTTACATGAGGTATAGAAATTCAATCCCTTATCTTTGCATTATCACTAATCCACAGGGATTTCTGCCTGGCTATTATTGCTTCCACTTCTGCTTGCAATGCCTCATCTGTATTGAAAATCTTACTATTGATCCCAATCACGTCAATTACGGTGCCGCCATGCTGTTGAACAAGGCCTTTCCATTCATCCATTGCCTTTTCAGCAAGTCCACCATGGTTTGTGTAGAAAAGAACCACTTTTTTCGCATTGAAATCATTGTGCTTCACAAACGTGTATATAAATGCTGTTGGATGCCAGAACCATATGGGTGATCCAAGAAATACAAGCTGGTATTTTGTCAGATCCACCTTGGACGGTTTAACATATACAGTGTCATTACGATTCGGGGCTGCAAACATAGAATCTCCTGAGCCTGCTGGGACATCCAGCCTGATATAGTCGGAATTCAGCTTCTCGGATATGATATGGCCCATTTTTGCTGTATTGCCGGAACGGGAATGGACAACAACCAGGCTGTTTGTATCCGGCCTGATAATTGACATGTCTGCAGGGGTAAGCTGTTGAGCCGGGCCAACACAACTCAAGACGAATAAGCTGATCAATAGAATCGTCAATTTCCCTGCCTTTAAGATCACCATATAGTTTGGCATAAGATTATCCTTAATTTTATTATGCATTGAATACTAGCGAGTGGATGGATTTGAGTCAATAACAATAACTCAATTGAAATGTATCCCATCTTTGAAAGGTATTTATAGATTTCTGATGAAAATCGGGATTATATGAATTATAAACAAATGGTAATCTAAATAATAGTCCCAGACCTTTCACATATATATGAGGGTTTTTATGGACACATATCACCAACAGATGTGGACAGATTTTGCGGTACTACGAATAAGAATATTTTACCCGAATTGGAGATTCCACGGTAAACTATGCCAACTGGTGTAAAAGGAGGCCGATGTGCGAATCGTCATGATTGCTGTAATGATGGTGCTTTGGCTGACCGCTCCGGGTTGGGCCGATAATGGCTTCAAAGAAGGAGCCAGAGAGGTCAGCCGAGGCTTTATAGAAGGTTCGAAAAAGATCGGCCAGGGGTTCAAGGAGCTGGGCAAGGATTTCAAGAAAGGCAGCAAGGAAAGTGTACAGAATTTCAAGAAGGAGGGGAGAGAGGCGGGACAGGCGGCGAAGAAGACAGGCCGGTCCATAGGAGAGCGGTTTGA
>JBEKJA010000452.1:0-2729 GCA_050011475.1 Syntrophales bacterium | reverse complement strand
ACTTACATATTAACTATTTGATATTCTCTTCTGGTGTCAGATGTGTAACATTATTTGTCAAACAAATCGGTTTAAATGGGCGACAAGTTATTTATCTCTTTGCTATTATTCATAATATGTTGAAATGTTCTTGTTGTAAAATTATTTTACAATCTACATGTTTCCAGAAGGGTGACAACTTACATGGAGCCTTACGAAAGGGATATTTTTAACCCCTTGGGAGAGCAGATATATTATATATATTCCGAAAGTTATACTTCTTGTGAACTACAACGACCCAGCGGGTGGGCGGCAATCATTTTTCCCTCTGATTTCAACCTCCTCTCCCTCCCCGAACCCACCACTATGCTCCTTCTTGGCCTTGATCTGGTTGGTGTAGCAGGGATCAGACGGAAGTTTAAGGGTTAAATCACATTCAGGTTTTTTTTATAGAAAGGTAGGGTCGTATGGCTTTGCCTTTCCTATTTATTTCCTTCGATAATCATCAACTCCAAGATTTACTTACTTCAGCAGACTTGTAGGAGGAAGCGATTATCCTGACACTGTCTTTAGGATAATTGTGGCTAATCTAATCTTCCTGCTCATTCAATCTCAGCCTCGACTACTTCCGGTTCTTGGAATAAGTGTTTCCTCAATGCTTCATTAGCCTCAGGACATAAATCAAGGTTATTCTGCTGAAGGATCATGGTTACATTAGAGACCTGCCCTTGGACCGGAGTAATACCTGCTGTCTCCGAAATTTTAAGACTTGCCCGGTAACCAAGTTCACGGCCTTTATGGTCACTTAGGGGAAGATCCTTCATACCCCGAGATCCTTTATATTCTCAATGGCATCCGGCGGACATTCCATTAAACTGCACGTTTCTTCCTCGATCAGCCCCTTAATATCATCACGGTTTACAAACCGGGAGACCTGACTCTCTGAAACATGGAGTTGTCTTGATACTTCTGCCTGACTTCTTCCTTCGGCAATCATCTGGATGGCCACTTTCTTGGCTTTTGGTGCATCTAATTTTGACTTCTTCTGCATGACTCAACCTCAACTTTTTACCCTTTGTGTGTTTCGGGGTAGGGTCCCATGTGTGAAAGAAGAGGGGGGGGATTCCGGTGTAGCCCCCCTCCCAAACTGTGCCCATCACATTCCAAAAGGGCACAACTCTGACCAACTCCTACCAACTGTATGAAAATTATTTCTTGTTGAAATATCCGCGAATTGTCAATATTTACAGGCATAAGAAGGGTAAGGCTTTAAATCGTGTTTCGGACTTAAAATCCCTCGGTGCCTAGCACTGTGTGGGTTCGATTCCCACCCCAGGCACCAAGAATGACAAGGGTTTAAGGCTATAAAGGTCTTAAAATCCTTGATATATTTCCTATAAATGCCCTGTTTCTCCCCATTCTCTCCCCACTTATTTTCTTATGTATCCATATCCATGAAATAAAAGAAAAACCCGGGTTCAATATCTCCGGGGCCTCTGTCTCCTGAGACTCTTTTTATTGAACCGGGCAGCCCCTGGGAGAATGGATATAATGAAAGTTTCAACGGCAAGTTTCGAGATGAATTGCTTAACGGAGAACTCTTCTATACTTTAAAAGAAGCAAAAGTACTGATTGAAAAATGGCGCATGGAATACAATACGTTCAGGCCACACAGGTCATTGAATTACCGTCCTCCAGCACCAGAGGCATATCTGCATTGAGAAATAAAAAATGGCAGAACTCTAACTCAACATGCGGTGCAAGTATCGGGGGCAGATCACCCCTTAATACCTTTTGCATCATGGATTCCTCAGGGCATGAATGGGCCTCTCAGCCTACTGGGACTATAATGCAGTTACCACCGACTGAAATGCATCACTGATCTTCGTACCGAGGGTTCCAACAATAGTAACAATAACAGCTGCAATGAGTGCAACCATGATTCCGTACTCAACGGCTGTTGCACCCTCTTCACCCTTAAGGAACTTGATAAGCTTTTTCATTTTTCCCTCCCTACCTTTTGCTAAACTGATTTTTGCCGAATGAAACATTACTCATACGATGAATTCTAAGGTCTATTAAAACTTTATCTTTTCCTTGACTTTAACCATCACCCCCTCTTAATTTCATTTCCCTGTCAGCCATAACCAGCTTGTTGTATGACAATGTTATACATAAATCTTGAAAATGTCAAGCTTAAATAGAGGCTGTTATTTGTTTCTATTTGAAATGTTGGATGGATGTGTTGTTCCAGAAAAACAAGACTTCAGGAAGGTATACGTAACTGCGGGTCTGATTATCTACCGACCACAAAGACAATTATTCCCTGGCAAAATGATAAAGCAGAACTTTTATTGCGTGAAAATGCAGCTATGTTTTCATTGTCCCTTTCATATCATGGATATCCCCAGATTACTGCGGAGTTATTCCCAAGGGATTAAAGCATTAGAATCGAACATTGTCAGAAAAGAGGGATAGCTATATATAACCACCCCTCTTTCTGGTCGTTATTACTTACAATCACCAAGCCGCTTGGCTTTCATAGTCATATTCATTGTATGACCACCGGTCTCACTCTTCATTGTTGAACTGAAGGTGTTTTTGCTGAAAACTGTCTGCCCGCTAAATGTACCGGTTTTCTTGCCGGTACATATCATCTTCCATGTAACTTTGTTGCCCGATACATTGTAATCGGATATATTGCAATCCTTATCCTTTGCTGTTACCACGTTTTTCTGATCCTTAACGTC
>JBEKJA010000451.1:0-2737 GCA_050011475.1 Syntrophales bacterium | reverse complement strand
AGGCGGAGCAGTCTGCCCAGGCCTTTGAGGCGAAGAACAAATCGCTTCAGGAGAAGCACGATGAGCTTATCAATGAGGCAGCCAGAGACGCGGAAGAATACCGGCGAGAGCTGATGAGTCAGGCACGCGAGGAAGTCGACCAACTGCGAAAAAGATGGCAGGAGACAGTCCAGAGAGAAACAACTTCTTTCCTTCATCATCTTCGCCAGCGAGCTGGCAGGCAGGTCTATGAGGTGGCCCGGCGGGTCCTGCATGACATGGCCAATGAGGATATGGAGAAGCGTATGGTGGATGTTTTCATCAAGCACGTTGAAGCCACCCCGGATCAGGATGCCGAAGCGTTCCGGGATTCCATTCTGAAATCTGAACGGGGAGTTGTACTCCAAAGCGCATTCGATATTGATCAGGCGGACCGGCAGAAAATCCAGGCAGCCATGATGCGCTGCCGTTTCGATACCGGCAATCTCAGGTATGAAATGGCGGATAACCTGGTGGCGGGTATCGAGATGAGGACTGACGGCCACAAGCTTGCCTGGAGCCTGGACGATTATCTTGAATCCCTTGAGGAGAGCTTTAGCCATGTCCTGGAGGAAGAGGCAAAGGGGCGGGTGTAGATATGATCGAATGGATCGGTTAGGGGGCAATACATGAACAGTATGGTCAAAGAAGAAAACCTGCAAACATGCCTGGACGATATATTCGCAGCCCTGGAAGCGAATCTCACTGAGAATAAGCCTGAATTGAGGCAGCGTGAAGTGGGGGTGGTGAATTTTATCGGGCATGGCATTGTTCGCGTCGGGGGTCTGCCAAACGTGAAGTCCGAAGAGATTGTCCGCTTATCGGGGGATATCCCCGGACTGGTCTTCAATATAGATCAGCGCGAAATCGGGGTGATTCTTTTAAGGCAGGGGCCGCATCTGCGGGCCGGTTCCGAGGTACGGCGCACCGGGCGTGTCCTGGATGTCCCGGTAGGTGAGGGGCTTCTCGGGAGGGTTGTAGATCCCATGGGACGTCCATTGGACGGTATGGGAGATATCCGTGCGATTCGCCGTCTCCCCGTTGAACGTATGGCCCCTCCGGTCATGGTCCGATCTCCGGTAACGGTTCCGATCCAGACAGGATTCAAAGTGGTCGATGCCCTAATTCCCATTGGCCGTGGTCAGCGGGAGTTGATCGTGGGAGACCGGCAGACCGGTAAAACGGCCATTGCCCTGGACACGATGATCAATCAAAGGGATAAAGACGTCATATGCATTTACTGCGCCATCGGCAAACAGGCGTCCGATGTGGCCAAAGTGATTGCAGATTTGAAAAATTATAACGCCATGTCTTATTCAATCGTCGTTGTGGCTACCGGGGAAGACACGCCGGGGCTCCAGTACATTGCACCCTATGCGGCGACAACGATTGGAGAGTATTTCATGGAGAAAGGCCGGGATGTACTGATAACGTATGATGACCTGACCAGGCATGCCCGTGCCTATCGGGAAGTGTCGCTTCTGTTGAGGCGACCGCCGGGACGCGAAGCTTTTCCGGGCGATATCTTCTACATTCATTCCAAAATGCTCGAGCGGTCCACGCACCTCAACGAAGCACTGGGTGGAGGCTCGCTCACGGCTCTGCCCATCGTTGAAACAGAGGCCCAGGACATTTCATCCTACATTCCGACCAATCTTATTTCCATCACGGACGGGCAGATCTACCTTTCCCCTGGGCTGTTTCAGAAAGGTATCCTGCCGGCGGTTGATGTGGGCAAGTCCGTATCCCGGGTGGGTGGAAAGACTCAATTGTCAGCATACCGTGTCGTGGCCGGCGATCTGCGCCTCTCATATTCCCAGTTCGAGGAACTGGAATCTTTCTCACGATTCGGGACACGCCTGGATGATGCTACACGCCGTGTTCTGGAGCGTGGATGGCGGGTTCGTGAAAGCCTGAAGCAGCCGCAATATGTTCCGATACCGGCATCGGAACAGATCGCCGCTCTCCTGGCGGTAACTGGTGGCGCTTTCGATGATCTGCCTGTCGAGGGCATCGGACAGGCTGAGCGTGTAGTCCGTAAGGCTATAAAGGAGCAGATGACAGATGTGTGTGAACGGATCGAAACGGGCCAGAAGCTCAGCGAAGATGATCTGAAGGCAATGCTGAATGTTGCTCACAGTGCTGTAGGAAGCTGGCCGGAGGAAGATAAAGATGCAAACCATCGAGTCTCTCCGTAGGACGATCAAGAGCGCCCAGGATCTTCAATCTGTTGTCAAGACGATGAAGGCCCTTGCCGCAGTGAGCATTCGCCAGTACCAGCGTGCCGTGGAGTCTCTCACGGATTACACCCGGACAGTGGAGATGGGGCTGCAGATCGTCCTGAGACAGCAGAAGGAAAACATCGCCGTGGCGCCGTTGATTCCCGTCAACCGTCTCGGAGCGATCATTTTTGGATCCGACCAGGGACTTTGCGGGCAGCTCAATGAGCAGATCGCCACATTTGCCATAGATAATATGGAGCGGTTGGGCGTTCGGATGAAGGACCGGTCAGTCATAACAGTGGGCATGCGAGTTTATGGTTACGTGGAGGATATGGGGCAGCCCAGCGACGAAAGTCTTACGACGCCCGGTTCAACAGCCGGCATCACCCCCATGGTCCAGGAAATCATGATGCTGCTCGAGGAGTGGTATTTCCATCAGCAGATACGGCACATTTATCTATTCTACAATGAATATTTAAGTGGCGCCTCCTATCGCC
>JBEKJA010000450.1:0-2753 GCA_050011475.1 Syntrophales bacterium | reverse complement strand
CAATACGCTGGCTGAAAGACAGGATGTTTTCTATATATTTGGTAAAGGATCGTGCAATGCGGACCATTTGTTTTTTCTCGAAATACTCGAAACAGTCCCGAACGTATGAATTGTCATGATAAAGAACTGCCCGGACACGGTTCTGAATCTCAATGGGAATGCAGAGTGCCGCTTTCGACTGGTAAGGCCAGAGACCTGTATCCTCCTGGCGAACCATCTGGGGGACATTATCCCGGTAGGCCTTGAAAACCAGGGTTAGATTTGATCGGAAATTCTCCGCATCCACATCCGCCTGCAGTAAATTGCAGGCAGCCCGAAGTTCAGGTTTTCTATTTGGCTTGGCATGATTGAACCAGAATAGTCCCCCTCGCTCTGCTCCAAAAAACCGGTTCGTGGTAGCTACAGTTCTAGACAACAGTTCATCAAAGTCTGTTGTAGGTACTAACGCATGAATTGCGTCTACAAATAAATCCAGGAAATCCCCTCTTGATTCTTGGATCGAAATGTCGCTTTTGATCGTCAACAGGAATCTCAAATCATCCGGGAAGAAAATATCCCCATACCCTGAAAAGCCTCTCCAAGCTTTCTGGGTCAATATCCGGGCTTGTTCTCTTTCGCCTTTTCGCAAACAGACTCTAGCCTGTTCCACCCAGGTTTTTGCAAGCTGAACCTGGTCACCCGAGCGCCCCAGATACTCTTCGCTAAGCCTTAGATCTTCTTCGACAACACTATCCGGTTTACTCTGGGCCACCGATTCCATGGCACGGAGGCGCAGGGCAACACCTCTGAGATGAATATTCGGTTCACTCATAATGCGATGAAATTCGTTGTGATAGTTAAGCTGAGGAAAAGGTTCCACACCCTGACGATGAAGCTCATAGATCAACTCAAGGATAATGGGAGAGGCATATTGCACGATAAGTCCCGAGGCGGCCCCTTCGGATACCGCTTGCTCTAGATAGATTTTGCCTTCGTTTAAATTTCCTTCATAGAAATGATAGTAGGCCAACCCGCCCTTTGCAAAATATCCCGCAAGGGCATTCTTATAGGTAAGTGCTTCCTGCAAGGCTCCGGACAGATGAAAGAACGCTTCCTTTCTATTTTTGATCATTAGAAGTATAAGGGCAAGAACCGACCGATAGGTTGTCGCAAGGGAAGGATCCGATCTATCCAGAGCCAATCGCCGATAATAATCCAGTGTTCCGATGGCTCTGTGGAAATGGCCCTGGAATGCCGCGCAATAACTGAGCCACATAGGACCTGAAGGATTACTCACCCCCTGGGCGAGCTCACCTGATTCAAAGCTTTGTGTTGCCTTGACAAAGTATGATTCCGCTTCAGGAAATATTCCCTGTATAAAATAATATAATCCGATAAATTCCGCCGCTCTTGTCAGGATATCCTCATCACCTAAATTCTCTACCTCAGCCTTGCCGGCTTCAAAGACTTTGATCGCCTCGTGTCTTTGCTCTGCAAAATAATACAGACGTCCGAGATGAAGGTTGATCAGGGCGCGGGATCTCAGGTCACCCGTCCGTTCCATAAGATCGCCGGCAATCTGTAAAAATTTCATTGACTCGGTAAATCCATGACCCAGGGCAAAGGAGAGATTGGAAAAATCGAGGCTAGTTTTAATAAACAGGGCGGAACTGTCAGGATCCAACGTTTGTGAGGAAATTTGCATTAAAACCTGATGCATGCGCTGCCAGGCGGAATTGCGATCACCTGACTGCATTGCTTCCCGCACCAGGAGCATATAGTCTTCCGCCGCTGTGTAAGGTTTTTTTCGAGAATTCCTGCTTTGAACAGACATATTTGCCTCCCTGTCATATTCAAGACTTATTTATCATCTTCGTCAAGATTAATGACCGTATATAGTCACTAAATGACTATATACGGTCATTCTTAGAAATACAATAAAAATTTATTTCCTGATATCAATACCTTATATTTTAAAAATGGTTGGCATAGTTTCTGCATAATAAAAGTAGCAGGATTCCATTTTCCATCAACAATATTCATAATTGAAAAGGAGGTGGTTGATGCAATACCGCCCGATGCATGGGCATAATGACGGGTTCGTTTTAAGAGGCATCGCATAAATTTTCCGTTCAAACAACCACTGTAACTTCATCTGGTAGCTTGCGGATGAACACCAACCAATTCCAAGGAGGGAACCATGGCTGTATTCAAAAATACGGAAGAGATGTATAAGGTTTTGGGCGATTTGTGGAATTACATCATTTTCGAGGTGAAGTTGGGTGAAAAGCTAAAAGACTTCGATATTACTGTAAAATTCGTCATCAAGGAACCGCAAGGATATATCTGGATCGCTTGGAATCAAGTCATTCTAGGTGAAGATGCAAACAAAGATGCCACTATTACCATGGAGCTATCGGGTGATACTGTTCACCAATACTGGTTGAAACAGATCTCGCTCCCGATTGCGCTGGCAACCCAAAAGATCAAATCAAAGGGTCCCATACCTAAGGTTCTGAAGCTGCTTCCCTACCTGAAGCCAGTGTTCGAAGCATATCCGAGCTATTGCAAGAAATACGGCCTCCCGATTTAATTATTAAGGCATACAAGGAGATTTGAGAATGACCACAAGTAAAGTGCCAGGACATTTTGCTTACGAAATTGAAGCGAAGGCGGAAGATTTTCCAGACTTGGGAATCATTACCTTTGAGAATGATGAATACCCCGAGGAGATAGTCTCATATAAGGACATTATAAGTAATGGAAGAAAAATT
>JBEKJA010000449.1:0-2754 GCA_050011475.1 Syntrophales bacterium | reverse complement strand
AGATGCACCAAGAAACAAGAAAGCGGTCATCCAGATGATGGCCGAAGGGAAAAGTCAGGTAGAAGTGTCAAGACAACTCGACGTTTCAGAGAGCCAAGTCTCCAGGTGTGTAACATCAATCCCATTTATCAATGAATTTAATGGAATTTAAAAGAATTACGTACTCATGTATGACCTCCGCTCCCCCCTTTCATAAGGGGGAATACAGGGGGATTTAAAAGAGCGCGTTTCCTTCATGAATAACAACGCGATGAAGCATCGGGGTCAGTTGCTCTTAAATAAATCGTTTACATATATCTTGTTTGATTGTTTCTTTATTGAAGATGGATATGTATTAGCAAAATATCTTTATTTAAATACTATAGCATAATAAATGTTTGTGGAGGGATTTTTATGTTCGATGACCGGGATGTCAGCCGGATTATCAGGAAGTTGTGCAACAGGTTCAATCTCAGCCAGGAGAAATTGGCGGCCAGGCTCAGCGTCTCTTTTGCCACGGTAAACGCCCTCGGAACAGCGATGGAAACCCTCGCAGGTCTGCTGCAGGATGACAAATTAATCGGCATAATATCACATGTTACAGCACTTAAGGAACGTATCAGCGCACAGATACAGGTCATCCCCGGGACAGGGGGCTGCAGTAGCCTGACCTGACTAGGCTGCCGGTAGTGTTTAATAATAAGTCAGAAATCTCAAAGCCGACTTCTTTCATTAATTCATCTACTGTCATGAGATACTTCGCCAGAATCTGCATTTCCAGAAGGGCCGAGGTCATCCTATTCTTGATATGATTTCTTGGAACAGGCGGTTCGCCAAAATACATCTTAAGATCTTTTAGTGCTTCTTTTTTCATTTTCCTGCTTAAGCGGATGATCTCCAACTCTTTCATCGGCTCAATGGGAGTCAAGCCGTATTTCATGAGGGCCTGCTCTTCAAAAAGCCCTGATGTAACGTGATGTCTAACATATTCGCTATTATAAGGCGGTTTGCCAAAATACATTTCCAGATCCGCTGCCGCTTCCTTTTTCATTTTTCCGGATAATTTTTTCATTAGACCCATTGCCACCTTCCATCACTTGTGTTTTGAAAAATCAATCAAGGTCCTGTCAGGCACCATCCAAACCAGTACTTTCCTTTTTTCTAAACCATGAAACCGGATCTGTCAAATATTCTTCGGTGTCTTTAAGAGACACGTAGTGCTCGTGTTCAATGTTGGCAAGGAGATTAAAAAATGCCTTTTCTTTTGGGTCAGTAACTGAGTTACGAAGTTTTCCATAATACTCCGTACCCTTTGCTTCAAATTTGATAGCCGTTTGCAGAGCTTTCAGGTCATCTGCGTCCCCCCTGGCTTTTGCAGGAACATTTTTTACCGCCTTATTCATGACGGATTTGACAATTGTGTTTTTTACTTTGAGGGGAACGGTTTCAGGCCATTTCTTTGCCTTTTCCAAATTTTCGTGAAGCTGCTTCAGTCTTTCGTAGTGCTCCAGTTCTTCACTGGCTATCTGCTTGAACATGACTTTACCAACTGGATTCCTGGTTCTCTCTGCATTCATGAGATAAAATTTATGTTCTTTCATTTCATTGTCGAGTGCAACCTTTAGAGCATTTAATCGTTCTTTCATGATTTTCCTCCTCATTGAATCACATTCCTGCTTGAGCGGATTGTCCCCAACTACAGATCCGCCGCAGAACCATATCGCTCTGATCATTCGGGAATGCTTTTTTCATTATAATCAGAATGTTTTGTACTGCACTGCGTTCTTGCCGCCGGTTTTAACAGCATACATGAGCTGATCGGGAAGATTTATAAGCTCATCCGTTGAAGAAGGGATATTCGAAAATATTGCAACGCCGATACTGAAGGTAACCGACCACCCTTTGTCATCCATCGCGGTTCGAAGGCTTTTCAAAATTCTATCCATCAAAACTCTGGCGGATGATTCATCACCCGTCTCTGTCAGAATGATGACAAATTCGTCGCCGCCGGCTCTGGCGAAAATATCGGTTGATCGCAATTCACCAGCGATTGTTTCACAAAAACAGCATAGCAGCTCATCACCTGTATTGTGTCCGAAATCGTCATTAATTATTTTGAAATCATCGATATCGATATAAGCAACGGTGAACGGCCTGCTGTATCTTTGAGACCGCTTCAACTCGATATCAGCCAGTTCGTGAAAGTATCTTCTGTTTGCTGCTCCTGTTAAAGAATCCGTCCTTGCCATATATTTTTCATGGTCATGCGATAGTTTCAAATTCGCCAGAATATAAGAGAAAATAAAGAAATATCCAAGCATTATCAAAGAATTCCAAATGGAGATACTCAATCTGATATCACTTTTTCTGGCGAAATATGTGGCGAAAAAACATGTAGCGACAGATGCAACGGCTATCAGAAATCCGGATTCCCTGTCGACATACCAGGTAACCATTGCAATCGGTATCAGGTAAAATATCGAAACGGATAAATCCGCTCCTATGATGTATTCAGTTATTCCTATCGGGATCAATAAAACAAACCCCGCTGCAAGGATAAGCCATTTCGATTGTTTACTTGGAGACTTCCATAAAGCGTTCATGAATGATTCATCCAATCTGCATTCTGGGTCAATGGCGCTTTTGATTAGGCGAGTAAACTCAAGCTTTACTCTTTTGCTCTGCCTTTTTCAGGAAATACGTAAAGCTGAGCTCAAACATCAATTGACGACCCACAGACTCCGTCGGTGCAAACCGTCTGATAAAATCGATTTC
>JBEKJA010000448.1:0-2754 GCA_050011475.1 Syntrophales bacterium | reverse complement strand
TTCGCAAAGAATTGTCTGTCCAGTTATAGAATTATAAAAACAACGTAGTCCCTCTTCATTGGTAAAAATGGTTTATAGCTATCTCAATATCGGGATCCTTTTCGACTTCAACGGGAAAGTAAATATTGTCCTCATATTTATAATGAACTGTAGTGTGGGTTAGTAGGAGAAGTAAATAATCAAGACTTGATATGACAATGCCTGTCAAGACAAGTATGGTTTAGGACACTTTATGTGATATCTCTTGTCTGGATGTCTTTTTATCGCAGAAAGTTAACCCGTTGACTAAACCCATTTTACCCCTTTGCGTGTTTCGGGGTTAGGGGTGGTAAGGGATAAAAAAAGGGGGGGGTCGCTCCCCTCCTGGGTGGTCTCTAAGGGACTCCATCTTGTGACCATAACTTTACAAAGCACCATCAAGAGGCAATCAAGGATTTTCTTAATATTGTTATATTGTGACCTACCATTTTATTTGTTGTTTTAACAACTTCTCATTCACACGGTAGAAGTCACTGGTTCAATCCCAGTACCACCTACCAATGAAAATCAGAGGGGCCGCCGTATAATGCGCCCTTTTTTTATGATGATTAATCAGATGGAATAATACTACCATTACTATCTATGGTATAAGTAATACTTCCATTAGGGTTCGCTGAAATCATGGAGAGGCTTCCAAGAGTGCCATTGTTTAAAGTTATGACTACGTCTTTGGTGGGATAATATCCGTATGAAGTCAAGGTTGAAGTGCCGGGTATGGTTCCGGCGGGGCTATCGACGAAAAAAGCCTGGGAAGCTGTGTAGGCATTTCTTAAATCGGAGCGGGCCGCTATATTAAATCCCCGTAAACGGTATTGAATATATTGTGGTATGGCTATTGCCGCCAGAATGGCGATGATTGCAATGACAATCATTAGTTCAATAAGTGTAAAGCCGGATTTAGATCTTTTCATGATGAATGCGCCCAACATAGAGCCTCCATTCACAAATTGTTACATATCAGCCATCCCAGAAAAATTAGATAGTGCTATTTATACTAGCAAATATTGTGCAATTAGTCCTCCAGAAACCTAAAATATAAAAATATTTCTCTATTCAATTGAAATAATTGATAAATTTAATATGAAAAAAACATGTTCATATGGGAATCTTGTGATTTTCCCTTAATAATTGGTGATTTTCACGTAAAACCACTCATAATTTACTGTTTCGAGCCTATTCAGTGGTCATCCGATACGTTTGAGATTTTTCGGGTACTGGATACAAAGCCATTGGTATGCCAAAGCACCGGCTTTTGCGGCTTGGAGCTGTTCAGGCGTGACATCGCGTACGACTTTTGCCGGATTACCCGCCGCCAGTTTGCCTGCCTGGATGCGCGATCCCCTGGTCACCACGGAACCAGCGGCAATGTAAACGTCCTCTTCACATATTGTATCAAACAGAAGGACAGAACCCATACCTATGACGCACCGGCTTTTAATAAGCGTGTCGTGCATGAGAACCCCATGACCAACTACTGTGTCATTTTCAATGATCACTTCTTTCTCGGGATTCACATGAATGACCACATGGTCCTGGATACTGGTACCGTCATAAATGCGGATAGAAGCAAAATCCGCCCTCAATACCGCGCCGGGAGCAATGAAGCATCCGGGGCCGATAAGCACATCGCCGATAATGACTGCATCCGGATGCACAAAGGCTTCAGGAGATATGTCGGGCGATTTATCACCGAACGTATAGATTGGCATGTGATTCCCCGTTTTAAAGAGTCGCGGAAATTTTTAAAGTTCCACCTCGACCGAGGATGTCATGGAGATGGACATATCCCTTCAGGCGATTCTTTTCATCGACTACCGCCAGTGTCGTTATCTCAGCCCTCTGCATCACTTCAATGGTTTCGGCCAGGGTTTTATTCTCACCAATGGTTTTCGGTGAGGGAGTCATCAATTCATCGATCTTTTTATTGTGCGTATTGATTCTCTTCTGCATGATTCGCCGAATATCACCATCTGTGAGGATACCGACAAGATGGTTCTTCCTGTCGGTAATAAGAACGAATCCTATATTCTTCTTATCCATTTCATCGACGGCATCATAAAAATAGCTGCCTGAATACACCTGGGGTATCAGGGATCCATGGATCATTATATCCTTTACCTTGGCGCGGAGTCGTACACCCAGACTTCCCCCCGGGTGAAATTTGTAAAAATCATCTTCACTGAATTTTTTTTTCTCGATCAGGGCAACCGCAAGTGCATCTCCCATTGCCAGGGCTTCTGTTGAGCTGGAAGTCGGAGCAAGGCCAAAGGGGCAGGCCTCACGATCAACACCGACATTAATTACCATGTCACTGAACCGGGCAAGTGTCGAATCCGGATTGCCGGTCAAGGCGATCAGCTGGGCTCCTATGTCGCGCACACAGCGAATGATTGTATTGAGTTCCTCTGTCTCCCCGCTGTTCGAAATAGCAATAATGATATCTTTCTTTGTTACGATGCCCAGATCACCATGCATGCCTTCCACGGGATGAAGAAATATAGCGGGTGTTCCCGTGCTGGTCAACGTCGCGACGATCTTCTTCCCAATAAGCCCGGATTTTCCGATGCCGGTTACAATGACACGTCCCTTCGATCTGGAGATAACCCGGACAGCTTCCGAAAAATTATCATCAAGCTTCCTGATAAGCCCAAGAATACAGTCCGCTTCAATTTCCAGGACATCTTTGGCACGTTTAAGCGCAGATTTTTCTTTCAT
>JBEKJA010000447.1:0-2761 GCA_050011475.1 Syntrophales bacterium | reverse complement strand
TTCAAAACTGTTGCCAAGCTTAATTTCACCATAGTTTATATCATTCACTATCCCCACATTGCGCTTAAAATTATAATAATAGGCCAGATTCATAAAGACTACCGCCGGATCGGCACTTTTGGCAAAGGTGACACCTACTGATGAACCCCAATGTCCCGTACCTGTGGGGAATTCAACCGGTAATACCGCACCCAATTCTGAAATATACTCCCTTTTGCAGTGATAGGGATCCTTACCCGTTGGAAAGTTGACCCCTACGCGGATAATGGTGTCGGGAGCAATCGGTCCCTCTTTGATCAAGTAGTAATAAATGTAACTCTCGATATCACCCAGATCATGATCACTAAGATTTTTCTCAACAAGTTGCGACGTTCCTGCGCCGGATTGTGGAAATATTAATGAATCCTTCCGAAAAAAATATGGAACCTTCACATTGAATTCAAAATCTTTCATGCCGAGACGAAAAGTAGCGCCTGGGATGAATATGTCTCGCCTGATCTTCTGCACTGATACTTGCCCGATGAGGATAGCTTCAAAAATAGTGTATCCGCTAAGCGAAACATTCTGGCTGGAGCTATGGTCATACTCGAAGAAAGGCTCGACCACGAATCTTCCAAATGGCAACAGAGCCCCTCCCTGCTCCACCGGGGTAGCCTGGATGGACTTCTTTTCTTCCCGATGTTGCTCTCCTACAGTGGGCGTCTCTTGTCGCTGATCTTTAACTTGTCCTGCTTGTTTCTCCTGCTGGTTCTCCCCCGATGTAGAAACCTCATTCCCTGACTGTGCGTAAACTGATAAAGGATACATTACAATGAGTGAAAAAATAAAAAACAGCAAAGTTCTCCGCATCTTACCCCCTTCCTCCCTACATTGTACGTTTTTAAATAGTTTTGAAAAATTTGACCAAAAACTAAGGGATGATTTCAACTGACGTACACCACTTGCACTATATGTTAAGTTAAAGTTATGGCATTTGTTATTTCTCAATTGGGGCAAGCTGGATAACCTCAGTCCTTATTCATCATCTAACACGATGGGATCCTAATCTCTGGGTAGATCGGCACTGCTCAACCAAGCGATATGCACTACGTTTTGATATACCCATTCCCCCCAGAGGTTTTCAACGCACTGCCTCCGCCTGGTGGAGTTTAGTCATTTCGCTTAACCGCTTCACTTAAGATCAACTTGTCTAGGGTCAATTTTGCCTTAGCCCCTTTTATCGGGTATGCTCCTTCTCCAAATCCTTCAAACGCCTAACCTGCGTTACCCTCATCCTGATATATTCCTTCCACCAGTGGTCATCGGTCCGCTCCATAATACTCGAATCCCGAAAGATCTGCCCCATATGCTTACCCCGGGACGACTCCACATCCGCCTCCCGAAGTATCCCTAATAATATGTTCTGTCGTAAAACACTTCCTACTCACCGTGGCCTCCTTCATATAATCTAAAATATAACACTAGAAATCTGGCTCGACGTCTGGATCAATTTCCGGTGCTCATTCATGGTTCCCATTGCAGTATCGAAGGCTTTGCAATGGTTGAAATGACCTTTCGGCATTTTCATACACGCATTGTTCTGTTGTTAAAACTGCTTACGTCATAAGAAGTTAAGGTAAAGTTATCAATTGTTATACATTGCAATATTTATGCCCAAAACATCAATTGAGCCCACCTATGATTGTATCAATAAGGCATTCAATATCTTACACTTTTTTGTTTTACGACGCTAAACAGGACGCACTCGATTAAAATTTGCGTGATTGTAAAGGAGCCCGACTATTTTCGTAAGGGTATTTGCAAATTAATAATATAAGCATCTATAATTATAAGGTAAAAGACGTAAAAGTAACATTGTCAATATTTAAGACACTAAAACGGTTTTATATTAGAGAATAAGTATTCGCAGATATGTATCGTTTCAGAGGAAAGTGGATAGATGACGGGTTAAAATAAGAGATGGTTTTAGGTAATAATGAATTCTCTGGAAAGGGGAGGAGCGATGGGATCTAAAGCCAAACAAGACCCTGTATCTGTGGTGAAAGAGATCAAGAGGAACACCCGGCGTTAGTTTAATTCAGAAGAGAAGATACGGATCATATTTGAAGGTTTGCGAGGGGAAGACATGATTGCGAATATCTGTCGGAGATAAGGGATAGTCCCGAGCATTTACTACAAGTGGAGCAAGGCGTTTCTGGAGGCGGGCAAACGACAACTCAACGGGGATACCATTCGGAAAGCCAGCCGTAGCGAGTCAGAACTCCGGAGTGAGAATTAGCAGTCGAAGCAATGGGTGGCGGGGTTGAACCTGAAGAACTGGGTACGTAAAGAAAGAGGGGTCTGGAGTAAAGGCGGAGCGATAGATTAGCTATCGTCAGGCCGTTGCAGGGGTTACTATTAAGAGATTACAGTGAGGGTTGTAGACCCCCGTATACTCCCCGAGGTGGCGCTGATAATCGCTATTCCAACCGAGAGGACCGTGGCGAGGCCGCTGCCGTTCACCGTTGCCACTGACGTATCGGATGAGCTCCAGGTCACCTGAGTGGTTATATCATACGTCTTCCCGTCAGAATATATACCAACGACTGAAAACTGCTGCGTACCCCCCACATGCATGCTAAAATTGGATGGCGTTACAAGTATGGAAGTTAGAGTTGCAGGGGTTACGGTTAAGGGGTTACGGTGAGGGTCGTAGACCCCGATACACTTCCCGAGATGGCGATGATAGTCTCCGTGCCAACTGAGACACCATTGGCAAGGC
>JBEKJA010000446.1:0-2768 GCA_050011475.1 Syntrophales bacterium | reverse complement strand
TATACATAAAATCAATGTGTTTTATTACCCAAAGAATACCTAAATAATATCTAAAAATAATAGGTGATCCAATTCTAAGAATTGGAGTGAATTCATCCGAATGAGAAAATAATTGTAGCCTTTCGATTACTCTTACAAGTCATTGTTGTACCTGTTTATTGAAAAGTGAAAGTTACTGGTTGAAATAGTGAACTAAAATGTTGCTTTTGATTCAACCCCAAACTTTATTTAGACAACTTTTCGACGTTTATCTTCATACATTAGCTTGTCCGCGAGAGACATGATTTCATCAAGGGAAGTGGGGTTATCCGGTTCATAGAAGGTACTACCCACACTCATTGAAAGTCTATAGCGCTGATCTTTCATGCTATTATGGGTATCCAACAGCTTCTGAAGACGCCTGAGGAAAACATCCGGCATGGTTTCCGAAACATCTGCAGCAAGTACAGCAAACTCATCTCCACCAAGTCGCGCAATGATGTCGGATTTACGGAATACCTGTTTAAGAAGGTTTGCTGTATTGATTAAGGCCCTATCTCCTTCCTCATGGCCCCAAATGTCGTTGATTTGTTTCATGCCATCCAGATCAACGAAGGCAAGCATACTTTTCTTTTTATTCCTTTCAGCATACTTCAACTGCTGTTCGGCAAGGGTGATGAAACCCCTGCGATTGCATAATCCTGTTAGCTCATCAGTGGTCGCCATGGCATGGAGTTTTTCCTGAAATTTCTTACGCTCTGAAATATCTCTGACGACACCGCGGAATCCAACAGATTTACCCTCCGCGTCTTTGACCGGAAAGACCGAGGATTCCACGTAGACCTTCGAACCATCTTTTTTCGTAGATTCCCATTCCACGAGCCTGTCTGGCACACCTGTTAGATAAACCACATGGAAGGCCTCAAATACTTTTTTAGCGTTTTCCTCGTCCATCACCGTCTTAAAATTGGTATGCAGAAGCTCCTCATGCGTATAATCCAAGAATCTCGGTAAGACGTCATTAAAGAAGGTAAAGCGACCTGCCAAGTTAACTTCATAGTAACCATCATCAATGTTGTCCAGAATCTCTCTGTATTTTTCCTCACTTGTCCTCAGCGCTTCCTCGGCCTTCTTACGCCGGGTAATGTCACGTATGAACACGATAAGCCCTTTGGACGCGAGAAATGTTGTGCTGACCTCAACATTAAATATCCAGCCATCCTTGGTTCGATGTTGGGTTTCGAAACGATCCGAACCGTTTTGGATGATCTTATGTATATGATACTCGGTATCCTTTGCTTTTTCAGCAGATTCAAGGTCGGGAACGGTAAGTTGCAGCAATTCCTCCCGACTATATCCACTCATCCGGCAGTAGTTTTCGTTTACATCTAATAGCCTGCCTTTATCATCAACTAACCAGAAACCGTCCGGTGTTGTACTTAGAATTGCGGAATACTGTTCTGCCTGATCCCGAAGGGCCTTCTCTGCCCACTTGCGTTCCGTTGTATCACGGCCAGCAACAATCAGACCGATACTTTTGCCATCCTTTCGAAGGGGTGATGCTCTGAGCTCAAGAGTCTTTAAAGTTCCATCTTCAGCAATCAAATCAAAATTTGATCGATGTACCTTTTCCCCGGCTAAGATTTTCGCTCCTTCGGACAGTGCCCTTTGAAAAGATTCCGGTGTGAAGATATTTCTTAAATCAGAAATTGGTTGATCGATAAAAGTCTCTGGTTTGTACCTCAATATCGTCTCTACACTTGGTGATACATTTGAAATTCTGAAATCGCTGTCGATCGTAATAATAACATCCGATATGTTTTCAAAGCTCAACCGATATTTTTCTTCACTTTTACTGAGTTCCTCCTCAGCCCTTTGTCTTTTCCCCAATGCCTTGTAAACCCGGTCAAATGATCCACTAACAGTTGATGCGGCAAAATACTGAAGAGAAACTATGATTATCATAGCCCACGTATTAGATACCCAAATTGTTAATGCATTATGATTAATTACACTGGGAAGTAAAACATCTGCCTGTTCGGCATATACCAGGATCAACTCCGTAAGGAGACAAAACCCGGCGATTATGAGACCCACTCTCTGTCCCAGCGTCAACCCGGCAATGAGTACAACTATGAGATAGAGGGCAACCGCAGGGTTATGAATACCACCACCCGTTGAGGCAAGTGCCGTAGTGATGACCCACACCTGCAGTACCACTAACCAGCTGACCAACCTAGTATGACCGCGCTGTGTCAGGATAAGTAGAAGCACGCTTGAGGCATCTACCGTTCCAATAAGCAACAGCTCGCGCATGGTTATCTCTGGTAATACAATTGCAATAAGAATCGTAACGGAAACCGCCAGTATGAACGTCCATAGGAGTACATACAGCAAATGGGCAGTCTGGCTCTTCTTTTCATCTGCGAATACTGGTAGTAAGAAAATATTTTTCATAAGAGCCTCCCGAAGGTAAGGTAAATATAGAATGATGATCGTATTCTTTGTATATACTACATTTAAGGCCAGAGTTCTGCCCTTTATTTAGAAATTATTTAATACGGATAAATTCTTTTATAGTTTCTTTTGTCTGAAATCCTTCATAGATGCATTGAAGTGAATATTTGCGAGTACAGGAAGGAACCAACCCTGTAGTAAATCTCTTTAAATATGAAAAGATGCTTTATTAGGAAAGAAGTCACTGGTCTGACCTTTTATCAAGGTACCATTTTTATATTTTACGACTACTTTATTTTTGTCCATTGCTACCTCCATAATAAACGAAACTT
>JBEKJA010000445.1:0-2777 GCA_050011475.1 Syntrophales bacterium | reverse complement strand
CTTCAAAGTCACGGAACTGGCAATCCAGGTGTACGGCGGTTATGGGTACTGCGCAGAATATCCTGTCGAACAGTTTATGCGTGATGAAAAGATTGCGTCTCTTTATGAAGGGACAAACGGCGTCCAGGCCCTGGATCTGGTCGGAAGGAAACTCGGCTTGAAAAAGGGCGCTTACTTCATGATTTTCCTGGGCGAAATGGGAGCGACTATCGCCAAATATCAGCAGGCATTACCCGAGCTGGCAGCGGATGTTCAAAACGCTGTGGGGATACTTACGGAGTTGAGCATGTTCTTTGCGTCATCCGCGAAAGCCGGTAAGTTTATGATACCGGTCAGCAATGCCTATCCGTTCCTCATGCTGATGGGCAAGGTTGTTGTAGCCTGGCTTCTATTATGGGAGGCGGGAATCGCAAAACAGAAAGTTGATGAGATATCCAAAGCAAAAGGCATCGATGTTGCGGATCCGGCAAAAATCACCGCGCTGGCAGAGGACGATGTGGAGGCCGCCTTCTATATCGGTAAGATATATGGCGCCAAATACTTTGTGAAGCATGTTCTTCCGGAAGTGGAAGCTGCGGCAAAATCCATCAGGAGTGAAGATTTATCGATGATGGATATTCCAGAGAGAAGCTTCGCTGCCTGAAGGGTGCCTCCTCATGAATGCCCTGTTTATTTCAGACGCTCATCTTAAGAATGCGGCGGACCCGCATGGCCAGCGAATGCTGCGCTTCCTCGATAGTCTGCAGGGGATGAGAATCGAACAGATAATCGTTGTCGGAGATTTCTTCGATTTCTGGTTTTCCAGAAGGGATCGTGTATACCCGGGATACAAACCATTTATTGACAGATTGAATGCTCTTGCAAAGCAGGGAGTCCAAATTCATTGGCTGGAAGGGAATCATGACTTCCATCTTGAAGAATACTTTGGCAAAATGCCGGGTATGCAAGTGTCTGATGAGTGGGCGGCAATGGAGATTGGTGAGCAGAAGATTTTTGTATCGCATGGCGATACGATTGACACAAACAACCGCTCTTATCTGACCTTAAGGAAAATGCTCCGCAGCAGTGCGTTTTATTATTTTCAGAAGATGCTTCCTCTTCACCTGGTCTGGCATCTGGCTGATTTGTCTTCCAGATTCAGCAAGGAGTTGACAGCGGACAAGTCGGAGCGGATTGCCGAAATCATGGAGCAATTCGCGGTCCGAAAGTTCAGCGAGGGTTACGACGCTGTCATACTGGGACATTGCCACAAACCTATGATAAAACATTTCAATATGGACGGGCATCGAACAACGTTTGCAACCCTTGGTGACTGGATCCATCATCATTCGTATCTGCTGTTCAAAGACGGCCAGTACATGCTTTATTCATTTGAGGTGTGACCTATGAATTTTGGCGGACTCGAACCCGAATATTCACAACATGAGCATTCACATTTTGTGGTAGTGCCAGTACCTTATGACTTGACCTCGACCTACCAGTCCGGTTCCCGCCGTGGACCGTCAGCCATTTTGGATGCATCGTCCAATATTGAATTGCATGATGAAGAGCTTCAGAAGGAAGTATTCCTGGCGGGAATTCATACAATGGATCTTCTTCATGTTGATGCACGCGGTCCGCGGGAAATGATTAAATTAAAGTGGTGGAGCGAATCACTTCGGAAATTCTGTAAACCGGGAAGATACCCGTTATCCCGGGGGATGAGCACAGCATCTCCTTCGGTGCGGTCCGGGCCATGAAGAAGAAATATCCTGACCTGAAAGTGGTTCAGTTCGATGCGCATGCGGATATGAGACAGGACTATCAGGGAAGCCCGTTCAGCCATGCGGCCGTGGCGTGCTGCATCAGTGAAATCTGTCCCTTGGTCCAGATCGGCATCCGCAGTATGAGCGTAGAGGAGGCCGATTACCTTAAAAAAAGTAAAAGTCACATATTTCCTGCCGAAAGAGCCCATGACGATCCGGATGTTATGAAGAAGATCTGTAAAATTCTTTAAGGCAATGTCTATATTACTTTGGATCTTGATTCCCTGGATCCTTCCATTATGCCTTCCACGGGAACACCGAAGCCAGGAGGCCTTCTGTGGCGGGAGATTCTTCAGCTTCTGAGGAACATATCGAAGTTATGCAAAGTCAGGGGGTTCGACGTGGTAGAACTGGCGCCGATACCCGGAATGGTTGCCCCAGATTTCCTTGCGGCAAGGTTGATTTACCTGATGATGGGTTATCTGGCGGAAGAGAAAAACAGCTTGACAAGCAATGGAGGCTGTTCTAAACAGAACCCCTCAAAAAAAGGTCTTTGACGCGGGGTGGAGCAGTCCGGTAGCTCGTTGGGCTCATAACCCAAAGGTCGGTGGTTCGAATCCACCCCCCGCTACCAATGTAAAATGAAGGAGTTAGCAGATTTCGCTAACTCCTTTTTCTGTCTCAAAAAGTGTATTTTCTAACGGTTTTCTAACCGAACAAACTCCAATACATGGAGACGTTTTGAATTCCAATCTACATTTTTCCATTTTAAAGCCCATAATTCCTTGGCTCTAACACCTGTCAGAATGACAGTGAGAAAAGCTACTCTGTAAAGTTGGTCACAGTTATCAGTAATAGTTTAGCCTCTACAGGATTCAAAATTTCGATATCATGTTTATCTATTCTTGGTCTTTTGAGATATTCTATTGAGTTCTGCTTTATATAATCCAAAAAATACCGTTTCTTGTTTCCTCTTCCTTTGCTTTTTATCTTTTCTTTTTTTTCAACATCCACTTGCCTTCTCTTTGTGAC
>JBEKJA010000444.1:0-6055 GCA_050011475.1 Syntrophales bacterium | reverse complement strand
GACGGTGCGGCTTTATGTGCCACCATGTGTGTCGATGCCATGATGAACACCTACCTGGAAGAGGAAATCTTTCCACCTTATCATCGCGGCACTCCAAGACCCAACACCTGGTAATGGAAAAACCCCAAAGCCCGCAGGCTAGCTAAATGCCGATTGCGGGTTTTTAATTCTATTTCATCAAACAAACCCTGTGACCATCGAGGTCCAATCTGCAAGGATTGACATTAGCATTATGGGATTAATGACAGCAGAACAATATAAGGAAAACTTGAACGACGGCCACATTATAACTACAAGGGACGGAAGATGGAAGCCCGGATAACCATTGCCAAGTGCAGGGCTATTTCGTAAATGCATCGTCTAACGTGTAGTGTCTGTTCGTTTATTTTTCGCTTTATAAAAGCGGTATCAACTAAGTCTTAAGATCAGAGCTTCCTGGCAAAAATCTGGCAAACTTTAATCCAAAGACTACTTCCTGAAATCGGTTAGCAGACAAATTTCATTTTCATTATAGATTTCTTATAAAAATCGTGATGTAATAAAATGTAAGTAAATGGTGATTAAATAAAAGCAGTATACATAAAATTAAGCATGTATTTTAAGGCCCCCGTGTTACCGAAATGGGGGCTATAGTAAAATGATATATGAAAGGAGATATCCCGATGGTTAGGAAAAAGGCATTCATCATTTCTTGTACAGTCATCGTTGCGGTCGCACTGGTGATAGCCGTTTCATATGCATTTGAACAGGGCCACTTGACACGGATCCTCAATTTGAAAAGGTGTCCAGGATGTGACCTTACTGGGGCACAGTTAAGCTATAGAGATCTCAACAAAGCTGAACTGCAAAGCGCAGATATGACAAGCGTCAACCTTTCTCATGCCAACCTATCAGGTGCAAAAATGACTAATGCAAACTTGACCCGTGCCAACATGCTTGGCGCACACCTGACAAACGCCAACCTGACGGGCGCAGACCTGACAGATGCAGACCTGACGAGCGCAGAGCTGACTGGTGCACAGTTGGCCAATACGGACTTTAGCCGTGCAAAGCTATTCAACACCCAACTTAATACTGCCAATCTGACGGCCTCCAAACTGACCGGTACGAATCTCACAAATGCAGAACTCATCGCTGCAAATCTAACGAACGCCAACCTTTCGGGTGCATCACTGATTGAGGCCAATTTGAATCATGCAAATCTTACCTATGCCAATCTAACCGGTGCAAAGCTTGATGGTGCCCGATGGATTGATGGCAGGATATGTAAAGAGGGGTCTGTTGGAGAATGCAAAATGTGACCACATAGGGTACCCATAGAATTTTCGCAAAGTATAGTAAGTAAGGCTCAGCCACCCTCTTTTCAAAAAATAGTATTGTATTTCAAAAGGACATAACAGTCGCCTTGAAGGAGGCGGAGGAAAATAATAATTCTTATCTCGAAAAAAGAACCAATGAGTTTTACAACAAAGTCGTGTCATCTGTTCTTCTTGACAATGATTTTCAAACTGCTTTTATGAAATAGATTGATTACATTGCCATCTTTCGGTTAGGCTTTATTATCGACTTTAGCCGAAAAGGAACCGGAACCACGAGAAGATACCAGATACCGTTTTATAAGGCATGGTCAGAAATGCCCTCGATAATTAGCATTAGTACGGATACACATAAACATATTTGAAGTACTGAACAGACGATTTTATCGGTTAAAGAGTAACGCTGGTATGCTATAGTTAGCATCAACGTCATTTATCGAAAAGGAGACGATATGAAAACTAATTTAAGGTATCTTTTTTTTATTTTAATCTGCATTCTCCTGACAAGCTGCACAAGGTATATTAAGCCAGAAAAATTCGATCTTGATCCCCAATTATTGAAATCTTTAAAAAGTAATGTTCCAATTCAAGTATTGGTGCCTAAAAATGCAGAAACAAAATATTTGATTGAATATTCCGGATGGCGACCGATGTTAGGAAAAATTTATATAGATCTCAATGATCTTTATCACAATGCAAAGGAATTAATTGAAGAAGTTTTAGTTAAAAATAAGGTTCCATTGTCAACTAATTCCCCAAAATATCTTAAATTTACAATCAGCAAGGTTCAATGGGAACATTGGGGAGGGGGTTTTAGTATTGGGGCCTATCTTGAATTTGATATAGAAACAGGCGATGGTTATAAAAGGCATTATAGAGTACAAGATCAATCATCTCAGAATGTAGATAGGGCAGTGGGCGGTACTACTTCAAGGGCCGTTGAGCAAATATTTCAGGATGAGAAAATTATAACTTACATAGAATCTAATTAATTATTTGTTATGATTACAATATGTTATGATTGTATGAGAGCAAAACGTGGTATTATTGCGAGTTAGTTTTAATTAGATATATAGTCGTTCTACTAATTCCCTGTAAAAAACTTCTTGATGTTTTGGCCCAATTCTCTGAATCCATCTCTGATTTTTATTCCCATGTCCTTAAACCACTCTCCTATAGACCGGCCTGTCTTCTTTGCCGTCTGTCCCGCCTCTTCCCCCTCCTTGACCTGCCCCCGGAAAATTGATCCAGACATCAAGTGAGATTTCTGTCATAATTATGGATTATATAAAGGAGGTCAGGATGAGTCGGAAGCGTTTTACAGCAGAACAGATTATAGGGGTGCTCCGGGAAGCGGATGTGGAGTTGTCCCGGGGTAAGAATGTGGTGCTCCGGGAAGCGGATGTGGAGTTGTCCCGGGGTAAGAATGTGGAGCAGATCTGTCGGGATTTGGGTATTGCGGAGCAGACCTATTACCGCTGGCGGAAGGAGTATGGCGGTATGAAGGTAACACAGGCCAAGCGGTTGAAGGATTTGGAGAAGGAAAATACCCGACTGAAACGGGCTGTGGCAGAGTTGACCTTGGACAAGTTGATTTTGAGTGAAGCGCTTGAGGGAAATTACTAAGCCCCGCCCGACGTAGGCAGTGCGTTGAACACGTGCAAGGGAAGCTAGGTATATCGGAGCGTCGTGCCTGTCGCGTGATTGGTCAGTGTCGGTCGACGCAAAGATATGATCTCGTGGAGACAGATGATGAAGCCTTATTAAGGGTTGAGGTTATCCGGCTTGCCCATACCTATGGACGTTATGGTTATCGTCGGATAACAGCCCTTTTGAGACGTGAAGGCTGGCAGGTGAATCATAAGCGTGTTGAGCGTATCTGGCGTCAGGAGGGGCTGAAAGTCCCCCAGAAACAACCGAAGCGGGGTCGTCTGTGGTTCAATGATGGATCCTGTATCCGGCTCAGGCCGACGCATCGAAACCATGTCTGGTCCTATGATTTTGTGGCAGATCGTACCCACGATGGCCGGTCCGTCAAGATGCTCACGGTTATTGATGAATATAGTCGTGAATGTCTGGCTATTATTACGGAAAGAAGCCTAAAATCCGATGATGTCCTTGACTGCCTTGCAGGGCTGTTCATCCGACATGGGGCACCGGAATATATCCGCTCGGATAATGGATCGGAGTTTACGGCAAAAGTGGTACGCCGATGGTTATCTCATATCGGTGTTCAGACTGAATTACTTAATGGAGAAATCTTTTATACCTTGAAAGAAGCAAAAGTACTGATTGAAAAATGGCGCCTGGAATACAACACCTTCAGGCCGCACAGCTCACTGAATTACCATCCTCCAGCACCAGAGGCATACCTGCATTGAGAAATAGAAAATGGCAGAATTCTAACTCAACATGTGGTACAAGCATCGGGGGTAGATCATGTTGGTCCAATGTGTAAGATCTTGCCAATCGAATACCTAAGCATCAGAGAAGGACTAATACCTCAGGTGTTAGTTCACATGACATATGATCACGCTAGAAACAATCTTTTCTAGCCTGTTGTATCTACGATCACAAATGCATGGATTTGTGTATCTGTTCCGCAGCCAACAAGGCCAAATAACGTGATGGTATCGCTAACCCCTATATCCCCAAGAGAAATTAGGCTCTGGCCACTGCCTATACTTTTTAGAATCGTTGCTCCGGATTCAACATAAACTGTCTGATTGCCCAATCCCAGCAGGTTCACAGTCATTGTGCTGTTAGCAATGTTGGTAGATAGCACCGTCCCAGTGTATCGAGTAGGTTGGACTGTAATCTGGTCAGCCGTCATAGTTCCCGACATCAACAGAACACTCACTTGGCGGCCCACGCAGAGCAGAGCCTGAGAAATCGTGCCATCCCCCTGGAGGTAAAGAGGTGTTCCATCAGGAATTAATACGGATACTGCATTTGTTTCCCCACTCGGTAGGATGGTAACATGCACACCACCTGTCGATGTGATCGCTGTGATCTGACCGACTATTTCCTGTTTTTTGAGGAAAATAGCGGCAGCAACCAGATTTGTTTGCCCATTGCCGCTTACCAGCTTTCCCAAGACCCGAACAGCCATCCCGGCGGTGATGCTTTTTGGATCAGCCGCTGTGTCACACCCGGTAAGGGTGATGGTACAAGACTGTCCCTGAACCGTGTATTGCCCGATAAGTTCCTGATTGGCATCGAGGTTCACGTTAAAACTGAACGTAGAGCCGGAAAATGTCGGCGATGCAACTGTTGTTCCAGTTACATCGAGAAGCTGCCCTTCCGATACAAGAGAGGCGTCAAATGTTCCATCAACGGCTAATTTTCCCCTTACATTCACTGAATCTCCAATGTGCAGGTCATTCGGCGACATGCAAGTTCCCCCCACGTTATTGATGATCGTTGCATTGCTTGTGAGGGTTACATTAATTGTTCCACGGTTATCCGGGAGATTTAGGCTAAACCCCACGACCTGGCTGCGGGTGTCATACGTCAAACTCCCGATGGTCCCATTCAAAAGCTTGGGGCATTGGTTGGTTAGCATCTGCTCCTCGATATCTACAAATACTACAGGCCGGAAGATGCACTTCCCCGAGTCCCCTGCTTCATGAAGATTAATGGATTTGTTGGCATCGATGTCCAATCGGATTGCCAGCATTTCATTTGTTGTTAATCTGAAGGGTGCTGACGGGGCAAGGTCAATCTTGCCGCTTGGAAGTTTGACGGTCATATCTGCACAAGGCCCACCCTCTGGTTCGATTTTTGAAACTCCTAATCTGATTTTGGAGTAAAGGCCGGTGGGAATGTCATTCCGAATAGTGACAAGATAGTCATCCTTCTGAAAAGCGAGGAGATCAACCCGCAGGCCTGACGAAGAACTGAATATAACAACTGGCGTACCATTGCCATCTGCCGGAATAAGAGATACTTCCGTCACCGTGACCCAAATGTGGGAATAGTCGTCGGCGGGACCGTCTGCCAGAAGCACTGCAACCGAACCTTTGGTGGTACTCCCTGTGGATGATCCCCCACTGCAGCTTACCAAGTAAGCAATTCCTGCAATAATTGTTATGAATAGAAGCAGAATTCCCAAAACACCGCACCTGTTTTTATACGATGTCCATTTCATGTTTCTTCCTCCCCCATCTTCTATGTCTCAGAAGTTACGAGATTTTATGACCATCTGCATGTCTAACACTTCCATTATTACACCTTAATAAAATACTTAGATTTTCGGTAGATTCATTATCTTTTTTTATACCAATTGGCAAAACACCATGCCATTTAACAATAAGTATCAAGTTTCATGCCAAATATACAACTCATTGATATGATAACGAATTAAAAATCCGAGCTTCTCTAATAGAAAATTAATTGTAAAGATATGCTACATAAATAACGGGACAGAATTAGAGTGATGGTAAAAAATGTATATATATTACAATATAGTACAAATTGTTTTCTGCTCGTAAAAAATACTGACAATACAAGCCCAAGATAAGGTTCTGTTCAAACTTTTTCATGGTGATGAAGTGACATCAATTTCTACCTGTAAGTCTCACAATCTCATATCTGCTTTGAATTAAAGATTACGATTTGACCTTCCCCCGACTTAATGGACACACTTAATAATTTGTATTATGGGACAGGAGGTGTGCATGGTCATGGGGGAGAGACATCGTTATTTCAGCAGGGAGTTCAAAAGAGATGCGGTGCAA
>JBEKJA010000443.1:0-2791 GCA_050011475.1 Syntrophales bacterium | reverse complement strand
CACAAAGACCATATGATTCTCTTAACGTTAACTTCCAGCTCAATAGACTCAATACAAACATCACAGCGTCTCGACTATTATTAAGTTAGTGCTGCTCATCACTAATGTCAAGGGGCATGTCATATATTCCCTATGAAACCATTATATTTGCTTCAGTCCACATATATACGTTATTTGAAGAAAAAATGACTAGCAGGAAAGCCGATGGGATTATCTTGTCCATCCCCCCTCCCTTGCTTCTCAGAACTGAAGCAATCAGGATAGTAGCTTATGCCCACACATATTTTATGGCGACATAGAATTATTCATTGCATTTCGATCCGTAACAATCAAATAAACGGCAGAACTTTAAATTAACATGTAATACAAGTTTATAGTGGCAGGTCATCCTATATAGATTTTTTAAGAACTAGTCCCAATAAAAAACGGGGTACAGGTTATTAATCGTCTCCCGTACCCCGTCTATTGGCGTGATAAATTCGGCTAAATTATTACTTTGTCTCCGGAGCTGCTTCCGCCGGAACCGCTGCTTTCTCCTCGGCGGTTTTCTTTGCCGCAGCCGCTTTCTTCTTGGCAGCCTTCTTCGCTGCAGCCGCTTTCTTCTTGGCGGCCTTCTTCTCTGCGACTGCTTTCTCCTCTGCAGCCTTCTTCTCTGCGGCGATTTTCTCCTCTGCAGCCTTCTTCTCTGCAGCGACTTTCTCCTCTGCAGCCTTCTCCTCTGCGGCTACTTTCTGCTCTGCGGCGGCTTTCGCATCCACGGCCTCCTGTTTTACAGCCTCTTTGCTCTCTGCAACCGGATTCCCTAAATCCTGTGCAAAAGCTGATGTTGTAAGCAAGAAAACCAAACCGATGGCAAATAACATTAAACGCTTCATTTTAAATTACCTCCTTAATAAAATTTTTTTATTACTCTCGATCGAATATATCGCCGAGAACCTATTTTCCTGTTGGGGCAATCGTGCTTTGTCCGCTGATGGCCCTATTTTATTCACGGATCACTGCTGACTTTGATTTCTCGACAACCTTGATAGGTAGGACAATAAAACTATCGGTTATCATAGTCAAAAATTTCAAATATTCAAGAGAATTCTACTTAGTGTGATAAAAATATCAGAGGCAGTTCATTACTTGATTAGCTATTCTATCTCTTTAGCTATGGATTCCTTCTCTTTTGTGCCAGAAGTAAATAGCATTGATAACAGCGTTCTATAGGTAAAGACTGGAGGAGACATTGATGATCCGCACATATTTTATGGCAACACAGAATTCTTCACTACAATTCATAACAGTTCATTTTTGATGATTGATGACGTTAGCTATACGTAAGCAAAAAGAAGAAAAGGGGATAACTATGAACGGATAACCCGTTGATTTTATTTGGTGGGACGTGCGGGAATCGAACCCGCGACCAACGGATTAAAAGTCGAGTATTAAGATTAGGCGATTCCTCATCATTATTAATGTCTTAGATATTGTATGGTTACAAAGGCCAGGTTGCTTTATCTTGCATTTTCTTGCAATATTTTCGGATTCGACAGTTACAATTCAGTTACATCATTCCGAACAGATCTCAGATTCCTGTTCGGAAGTATTTTCATATGTGTTTACAAAATCGTCACAATTTTCATTTTTTTTAGTGTATCTTATTTCATTCCATACCTTCACGATACCTAATTTTCGTTTTACACTGTCTTTATCATAATAAAATACAGTTCCATTTGGATATTCACCATACTTTATCAGATTCTCACCCATAACATCAGTTACGAATACTGAAAGAATAAACCCTATCGTCATCAACATGAAGAAATTCTTTCTTGATAACATTTGTGATGAACCTTTCAATTAGATCGAATGGTGTTTATCGTGGATCACTTACAAACACGATTCTTTAGTTCATCTTCTATAGAACCAGAAACAATAAAATCCCCTGGGTCTGTTGGGGTGTCTATATAAAATAAATCTTTCCCATCTTCATCATACATGGTCAATGAAATTATATGGTATGTAATTATTTTACAATTTATTTCAAACAACTTTTTCCTGTAAGAAAATCTGTCACAATCATTAATAGATTCTGTTTCGTAAATATTTTTATTTTCTTTACATAACTTTACCAACTTACTCCACCGTTCATTTTTTCCATTGTATTTATCTTCAGTCCATACCCTCACTATTCCTGATGTTCGTTTGATACTATCTTTGTCATAATAAAATAAAGTTCCGTCTTTATCTTCAGTATATTTTATAAGATTCTCTCCCATAACATCAGTAACGTATATCGACAGAATAAATCCTATCGTCATCAATATGAAGAAACGATTTTTTGATAACATGTCAGTCAGTCCTTTCCTTTGGGAAAGAGGTTTAGTGGTAGATCTAATTTCGGTTAGATCTTTTTTTGTAAATAATTTGTCACAATAAGTAATTAAATCTGGTTTTGAAAAATGTTTACATTCATCTACCATTTCACCCCGTTCTTTATTTTTCCCATTGAATCTTGTTTCACACCATACCTTCACAATTCCTGATTTTCGTTTTACATTATTTTTATAATAATAAGATACAGTTCCGTCTTTATCTTCATCATACATTATAAGATTCTCTCCCATGACATCAGTCACGAATACTGATAGAACAAATCCTATCGTCATTAACATGAAGAACTGTTTTCTTGATATCATCACATCACTCCCTCAGAAGGTAATATCTTCAATTACTATTTTTGTTAATCCCCCTCGTCTATCAACTGGGACTGGTTGTTCAGTTTCAATTCTTAATATTTCTCCCA
>JBEKJA010000442.1:0-2797 GCA_050011475.1 Syntrophales bacterium | reverse complement strand
GGCTACTGAAGAGTACAAGAGTACACTGATGCACCAGACAACGGTAAGAGCAAAAAACACCACGAGAAATCTCGACAGAAAATGCCGATTCATATCAACTGTGTCACCTCCTCGCCAATCAACGAACAAACCTCTAATGTTCTTGCCCCACGATTAATTACCAGACAAAACTACAGAACAATTTCCATCGGTCGTCCAGATATCAAGTTCCCCTAATAACTTTGAACAGTGGTCGTTATTAAGTAGAAAATTAGCCCTTCTGGAGATTTTTGGCCCACACTTCTTATTGAAATTGAGAACGAGTAATTCACCTCATATTAATCAAGCTAAAAGGCATACATAAACTTGAACCACAAATTATTTCCCTCAGGCCTATTTTCCGCATCCCTTTCAGGTTGCCATTTGAACGTCAAACTCATGTTTTTGTAATCATACGACACTTGGGGACCAAGTGCGAAAACCTTCCCCTTAAATCCATCATCTCCAACTTTTGTCCCATTCAGCTCGTCGTCTGTTGTCTGTTGATAGTAATAGCCTCCCAAACCGAAAGCCCATTTTTTGATATGGTAACCAACGGTATAATCAAAATGGAACTCCTGGCCCGATAGGTAATTCGTATCTTGGTTCTTCGTATTGAAATCATACATAAACTTGCCTGAAAGCTCGATACCTTCATCGCTCAAGAATGTGACGGCAACGACGGGTTCAAAAGTCCAGTAATTTCTGCCGGGATTTGCCAACTCATCCTTATCATACGTACCTGTAGGGATGATTATATCAGGCCCTGCTATAACGTGAAAGTTCTTCCAGTGCCAACCAAGAATGAGTGGATCGATTACCAAGTTCCCGAGTCCCGTTCTGCTATCATTTTGAGCAAAAGGCATACGCACTTTTTGGTCTACCATCGGTAAAAGGGCGTGGAAGGCCCAATCTGCGCCCAGTATTTTATAATTCGTCACATGTACCAGCCTTAATACGTCGGCGACAACATCCACGCTAAAGTTAGACAACATGCTATTGCCACCCCCGTCATTAAACCTTGATGCTGTGTAATAATTTAAATAATTGATAAAGTATGTGCCGGGCGGGGGAAGCACTCCCGTCATGAAGTCCTCGGAACCATTTGCATACGCACCACCACCACCTTCCGTAGCGTAGGCGCAGTCAGTGAAAGCAATTGCACAAGCAAGAACACTCACCGATAACAGTGAAAACAAAAATAATTTTGAATGTCTCTTCATCGTGGTATATCCTCCCTTCTCAAGTTAGTGCACTGAAAACAATGATTTGATTTCTTATAAACCAAAAACATCGCTAACATCTACAAGCCAATGATTTCATTGCGGTCCGTCATTTCTTGAACACCGTATAGAAAATTAGGATGGTCAGCGCCAAGCTGACTTTCTTTGGGGTTTCCCCTCCCAAAATGAGCATCCTTTTCAATCTTTCCTGCACCATCTGAGAATTAACTCTCTATGATTATCACGTCTCAGAAAATCTTACAGTAAATTGAAGGTTATAAGTTTATATTTATGGGTTAACTAGGCTTTTGATGCAAATGACAACGACTGTAATTATGAATACTCTTTAATCTCATGATAGTCAAATGGAAAATATCTCAAAGTAAGATTCTGTTTCTTTCGTAACAGCATCGTTTTTTATTTAATCTGCTCGCGCCGTTCAAGAATCTCTAGATCACGCCTATAATATACATTTGCAGGAGTGACGTTGTTCAATGCCTCGTGATACCGATAGTAGTTGTAATGATCCACAAATATGTAACTTTGATTCTCGAGCTCCGAGGGACTGTAATAATGATCCAGAAGAATTAGATTTTTCATGGAGCGGTGGTAGCGCTCTATCCTCCATTGCGTCATCAAATGATAAGGATTGCCGCGGGTATGGCCGATCTCTTCTTCATCAAGATAGTCCCCCCCCAAGGCTTTTGAAATATAGCATGGGCTGTTATTCAATAGTGTCAATTAAATTTAGGCCACAAAATACGGGGTGCGGTTCCGATGATTGTTCAGAGAGAAATCTTTAATATATTAAATCACTTATAGTTCAGTGATTAATAACAGGGGACCAATATGGCACTTTGTTTCAGTAGGCCTTCTGTTTTGCATGGTGGTTGTCTTCCTGTTTTGGACTATTCGCTTCTATCCACTTCTATGGTCAACACCTTGCCTGTTTCTACATCAATCAATCGTTGACTTATGACATCACCCTCTGGGAAACGACTAAAATGCAATAACAATATATGCGTTGCTCCTGTCAATCTGCCGAATTTATTTCGAGACTCATCTGAAGCAAAGTCCGCACTAAATGTCATTTTCTTTATTATAGAATCAATACTGCCGTGATCAACTATAATGAAATTTCCATGATGATCGAAATCCTTCAAGTAAAACCTTTCCTTATCTGATAAAAGAGTGCTTTTAATTGACTCTACCCACCTTTCGTTCGCTCTATAATCAAGAGTTTCCGATGAAGACTTATTCTCAACTCTTGTGACAATAATAGCCATAACAATATGTTTGTTATCGTCAAGTAATTCTTGAATCTTACGAGATACGAGAGGCACCTGCACTGTTACTGGTTGGATACGAAAATCAAGAATCTGTCCGTTACGATTTACATTTAATAATATAGGTTGTTCAGGTTCCCAATTATCCATCATGCTTACGTATTCTTTTCTTGTTAATTTCTTTCCATTAATAGTCAAAATTACATCACCTGTAAGAAGGCCTACTTTTTCAGCTGGGGTATTTGAATATATTTTTTTTATTACCAACTG
>JBEKJA010000441.1:0-2800 GCA_050011475.1 Syntrophales bacterium | reverse complement strand
ACATGACTCCCAATGAGGTTTACTGGAACACCATACCGAAGTTTAAGGAAGCGGTATGAACCAGGGCAGCTATCCACTTATAACCTACTGCAGGTTGTCTAAAGAACCTAGACCACCTCTATCGTACACTAATAATAAGGATTGGTACGAGGAGTCAGCGAATGCTCCGACTGCAGGCTCCAGTCATCTGTCCCGGACGAACAAGGATATGGGCATGCAGGAGATCGGGGATTATCGGGTTGGTTATGAGGATTGGTTAATGAGTTATCGGATCTTAAATCCTAGTACCTGATAGTATGATGATGAATTAAAACAGATACTTGCAATTAATCTATGACATAGGCAATTGAATTTATACCGCTATAGTACCGCTTTGGATAAAAGAACAGGTCAAAAGGTTATCAAATATGAGCCCCCTGATTCTGTGGTGGAATCAGGGGGCTTCCTTTTTTATAGAGAATCTTAGCCAGAGGAATCCAATATATTCCCTAGGAGTAGATTTCAGAGATCTTGATTATTACCGAATAAATTGAATTCAGTTCCATCCGGAATGCTCACAAATCGTGCAAATGTTTCACAAAGCATGAGTGCAGATTATTATTTTAAAGTAATGATTGGTATTATAGATCAAGTATATTAGTATATAAAATTGGTGAGCAGGTCCTCCGTAAGTAACGGGGCCTTCAATGAATAGAAAGAATCAAGCACACTCAGCTGAGCAGACTATCTGATTACTATCCTTTATTGTACGAGAAATGTCATCAATTGCTGCTTTTAAAGCAGCTTCAGCTTCACTCCAACATTTTATAAGATATTGCTTAAAATTTTGATTATGTTTTCGGAATAATTCTATTTTCTCATTTTTGACCTTACGATCGAGGAACGCTGTTAAGAAATAAAATTCCTTTTCAGCCACACTCGAATCAATAATACGCTTATGCAATTGGATGCTTACATGGTCTGCAATAGTTCCATATTGAGGATAATGAAATTCATAATTTATATTCTTTTGTCCAATCTCATTCATTAGTATAGGGAAGCCAATATTTTGATCAACTTTAAATTTTCTTGAATTTAAAGCATCGTTGCCTTTTCTTAATATAATTTTTTGGGGTTTACTTTGATCAATTATTTCATAAAATGAAAAATAGAATTGTTGGCCAAAGGCTGGTCGGATTGGATTAAGCTTCCATTTTCCTGAAAGCCTGACAATCAGTTCTTCATGAAGTTCTTTTCCTTGAAGCTCATAACCTTGGCAATAAAATTCACGGTTATCAGAAGATTTAAGTAAAAATATCCTATAAGGTTCTTTATCCTTATAAAGATTAAATTTCAAAATACGACCTTCAACCATTTCCTCTTTAATAGATGCATCAATTGGTTTATTTCTTGTTACAGCATCAAATATCTCTTTTGTAATAATTTCATATGATTCAAAATAGAATTGCTCCCCCAGCGCTTTATATTTTAGGTTGGGATTGACTTTCCATTCTCCTTGTAATAATAAATAGCTCCCTATTGTGATAGTTTTCCCAAGTATTACATCACCTTTACAAAAGCATTTTGATGTGTCAGGAAGCTCGACTTCGAAATATTTGCTTTTGATTCCTGGTTCGTTATAAGTGAACCTCAAAACCTTTCCGATGATTTTAGTTCTTTTATGTTTGATATTCATTATTACATATATATGTATGGTTCCAATAATTAAGGGCCAGGCATTAAATAGCTTACATGCCAAACCTTAAAAGATTAAGTATGCCCATCTTTTTACGGCATTCGGGGGAAAAATTTTGAGAATTATAACTATCAGCAGAATCATTCTTCCTCGTTTCTTTAAGAAACATCTGACCTAGGACCTCAACCGGCTTTGTGTCGTTTGTTAGTTCATCGTTATACGTACAGAAGCAGTGACTACCTATCTTCATATGATTACGCTTTATAAAACGATTGTTATCTCTTTAAATCACGCCCTCGCCATTTGATCCCCGAGCAATGGGAATAGAGCTTTGGTCAAATTTCCCCAGCGTACCTGATTCTATCTTTTGGATAAGTCCTATCTATCCAATCTTTTGCGGCTTCAAGCGCCATAAAATTGCTCCGGAAATGTTCGCCTGGTTCATCTGAATCCTTAATTGTATGTAAGAGTTTGTCCTTCCGGTAAACCTCGGCGAAGATTCTTTTCCCCTTACTGTAAACCTGTATCTGAAATCCTCTGTAATCCTCGATTCTCATTGATGCTCCATGGGTAGTACATCTTCTGTTAAGCCTATAAAGATTCCAAAACCCTTGCGATGTAAATTCGGATCGCCTTAATAAGCCATCCCTGAGAAGTTCTGACATAATCATTATCATAACTCGCATATGTTAATGTTATCTTGTCCTCAAAGTTGCTGCCAAGAAATAATAGCCATTTCCCCTTTGCAGTATCTCCATCTATATCTATTATCGGGTTACTGAAACTGTGCATTAAAAAATCGTATCCAACATCCATGTCCTTAAACATTTCTGATATTTCTTCCCTCCCCTTAACCGCTACGCCTACGGCAGGAGATTCCCAAGTGGCATCTTCTGTAAACAAGGCAGTTACTTCTTTATAATACATGACTTTGTCATTCCAACCTCTATCAACATGATGCCCATAGGTCGCTTGTAGTTTTTTTATTGCTTCCACATCCTCCAACCGCTGGACTCTTTGTTCCAATGAGATATTCGTACTCATGTGATTTACTCCTTCCTCAAGAAAGATCATCTATGGTATCTCTTATTTTGGGGAAAACATGTCACATCTATCACAGATATT
>JBEKJA010000440.1:0-2810 GCA_050011475.1 Syntrophales bacterium | reverse complement strand
GAGCGTCTCTACCGAGTTGTGAAAACAGTGTCTTCGAAAAAATAACAGCAGCCGACTGGTTTGACTGGATCAGTTTCTCACGGAGATCCTGGTCTTCCTTTCGGACCGTCCCATCCGTTTCCGGAATCACAACGCCCGATTTTTTTGCCAGATGGCGCAGAGCTTCCGGAAAGGTCATCTGCGCGGCCTTCATGAGAAAATCGACAGCGCCGCCTCCCTGGCCGCAACCAAAGCAATAATAGATTTGCTTATCTGTACTCACCGTGAAGGATGGCGTCTTTTCTTTGTGGAAAGGGCAAAGCCCGACCAGATTTCGCCCGGCACGCTTCAGGGTTACATATTCGGAAACAATATTTACAATGTCAACCCTGTTTTTGATTTCTTCAATGATGTCTTCGGGAATGTGCCCCCGCAATATTTTTCTCCCATCATCACCGGATTTTGATGTTTCCAAATCGGAAACTTGGTAGTATCTCATCCGGGGTTTACGGACGAACACTAACTCAGTCAGGCAGAAAGAATGGCCTTGACACGCTCCCCAATGACTTTGCCATCGGCCTTACCCGTTACTTTCGGCATCAGGATCTTCATGACCTTTCCCATGTCCTTGACACTTATCGCTCCTGCCTCTGTGATCGCATCGGAAATCAGGCTGTTAATCTCGTCCTCCGATAGTTGGGTAGGCATAAATGATTGAATGACCTTCAGTTCCGCCTCTTCCTTCTCCACAAGGTCTGTTCTGCCGCCCCTGGCAAACTGTTCTATGGATTCCCTTCTCTGCTTGACCATCGATGAAAGAACCTGGAGGAATTCTTCCCCAGTCACTTCATGCTTCAGGTCGATCTCCCGGTTATGAAGAGCTGCCTTGATCAACCGAAGAGCGGATAGCATTATCTTATCTTTCTCCTTAGCAGCCGCAATCATTTTCCGGTCCAGCGTCTCTTTGAACTGCATTATTTCACCTCTTCGAAACCGCTTGATTATAAAATAACATTAAAATTGAGAGTGTTTAGTAAAGCAGTTTACTAGTTTTATAAGATATTGCCATGTCCTCTTATTGTCAATAATTGGATTTTAGCCCATTTCATCATCAAGCCTCCGCCCTCCAAGAAGATGCATATGGAGGTGAAAGATCACCTGCCCTCCTTCTTTGCCGTAATTGATGACAACCCGGAAACCTCTCTTGTCAACCCCTTTGATTCCGGCAATCTTTATGGAGGCTTTCACCATTGCGGTCAGGTTATCCTGCAGGTCGCCTTTGACGTCCATAAAAGTGGGAATATGAACCTTCGGGATGATGATCACATGAACCGGTGCCATCGGATGGATGTCGTCAAAGGCAAGCACAAAATCATCCTCATAAACCTTGGTGCTCGGGATCCTTCCTTTCACAATTTTACAGAATATACAGTCTTCCATATTCAACTCCCATGACATGTATCATCCATTACAAGGGGCTAAAATCCCTTATGCAGAGGCGCCAGTGTCTGCGCCATGGCCTCTTCAAAAGAAAGTCTGCCGCTGTACAGGGCCCTGCCAATGATCACACCGATGACACCGAATGCTTCGGCACCCATTACATTAATGATATCCTCTATATCCGATATTCCCCCCGAAGCGATAACCGGAATATGTATTGCCGAAGCGAGATCTTTTGTAGCCTCAATGTTGACCCCTGTTTCCATCCCGTCCCGGCTGATATCCGTATACACTATTGCTGCTATGCCCTGATCCTGATATCGGTGTGCAACCTCGATTGCTGTCAAAGAGGTTTCGCTTGTCCATCCATCCACGGCCACTCTGCCATTGCGCGCATCAAGTCCAAGAATAATTCGTCCGGGATGGTTCCTGCAAGCTGTTTTAACAAATGCCTCGTCTCTGATCGCAGATGTTCCTAAAACCACCCATTGCACACCAATACCGATATAAAAATCCAGAGTTGCCATATCCCGAATGCCGCCGCCCAATTCGATCGGAATGTCAACCTGCTTAACAATCTCCTCAATCACCTGCCTGTTTCTCGGTGAACCTGATTTTGAGCCGTCCAGATCAATCACGTGAAGCCTCTGGGCGCCTTTTCCATGCCATTTTCCGGCCATTTCCACCGGATCGCGGGAATACACGGTGACCTGCTCGAAGTTTCCCTGGGCTAATCGCACGCATAGTCCATCTTTCAAATCAATGGCAGGTATGAGTATCAAGGCTGCATCCAAATGCTAAGGTAAACTTGGGAATGTCTTTAAAACATCGTCCATGCCGCTTCTGGCAAGTTCTTTTGCCGTTACCCATTTCCCTTTTTCTTTATAAAAGAATTTTGCCTGAAGGACATTTTCCATAAGGGATGTTTGGGTTTTATCAAAAACACCTGACCAGAGTATGATACCGTCACTCACCCGGATCAAGTGTATTGCAAAAGAAACAGAAGCAGGCTGTTCCACGCTGTAAGAATAGCCTTTTCTTTCCCGAAACCGGTAAATAGCACCATAAACAATAACATCCGCGCCAAGTTTCTCACCTGTTTTTTTTAGTAAGGCCAGCGGAGATGTTTTAAAAGAGCCCGCTGCCGCCAAGACGTTATACTCGGCCCCCACACGATCCGGTGTTATAATTGTGAATTTTGCGCTTTCCTCCAACCGCGTGACAAAGAGATCTTCAACCGTTGAAATTCCTGTATCTGAAATAGGACCGACACTGAAAACAGCCCCGCATATCGGGCATCGATAAGCGCTCCCCCCTGCCTCTGCGGGTGATATTCCAACAAATGGCGCTATGGCAATCCGTTTAAATGGGGCAGATGGAACTTCTTGTGA
>JBEKJA010000439.1:0-2823 GCA_050011475.1 Syntrophales bacterium | reverse complement strand
CAGGCTTTACGATTTCCATTTATTTCTCCTTCAGTGTATCAGGGTGTTACTGTTACCCAATCCACCTGATATTATTCATAATGATACGATATCTATTTTACCCTACACGCTTACCCTGGTGATCTTCCTGTTCAGGACAAAATAGTCAAAAATGATCCGGGTGACAAAGACTGCAGTGAAAAGACTGGCCACAATACCCACGCTGAGTGTAACGGCGAACCCTTTAACCGGTCCCGTCCCGAAGCTGAAGAGGAAAAGGGAAGCGATCAAGGCGTTTACATTCGTGTCAAGAATGGTAAGAAATGCCCTGGAGTATCCTGTGTCGATGGCCGCACGAGGGGTCTTTCCACTGCGGAGCTCTTCCCGTATCCTTTCGAAAATCAGAACATTCGCATCCACCGACATACCGATAATCAGCACGATGCCGGCAATACCGGGGAGGGTCAGAGTCGCCCTGAAAGCAGCCAGGATACCGAGCAGAATAACCATGTTCAGGATCAAAGCCAGATTGGCCACGATTCCGGATAAATTGTAGTAAACAACCATGAACAGAGCGACAAACACACCACCGATAATGGCCGACCATACGCCTTTCTCAATGGAGTCCTGTCCCAAAGAGGGGCCAACTGTTCTTTCCTCAAGTATCGAGACGGGTGCGGGAAGAGCACCTGCCCTCAGAACAATTGCCAGATCCCTTGCCTCATCCATCGTAAACGTTCCCGTGATCTGTGCATTTCCTCCGGAGATTTTTTCCTGGATTACCGGTGCGGAATGAACAGTCCCGTCAAGAACGATGGCCAGACGCCTCTTCACATTTTCTCCGGTGATTCTTTCGAAATCCATGGAACCCTGGGGATTAAATTTGATGGCTACATATGGCTGCCCGAAGCGGTCGCTGATGGTCACTTTGGCGCTCTCCAACGATTCCCCTGTCAGTAATGTCTTGTCTCTCAAGAGATAGGGCATTGTTGACCTTCTGCCTGTTTCCCGGTCAACGCCGGATCCATAGGCTACGACATCCCCCTCGGGAATATTCCCCCGCAGAGCATCATCAATATTATGCTCGTCATCCACAAGTTTAAATTCAAGCATGGCCGTCTTGCCGATCAGGCTTTTGGCCCTTGCAGTATCCTTAATACCGGGCAACTGGATAACAATACGGTCTTCACCCTCGGGAATAATTTCAGGTTCGGTAATGCCGAACTGATCAACCCGATTCCTGATGGTTTCAAGGCTTTGCTCCATTGCCAGCTTCATTATCTCGCGGGCACGTTTTTTTCTGATCTTTAATGTTATGATTTCTTTGCCTTCCGAAGATTCCGATGATACAACTTCAAGGTCAGGGTATTGATCTCTGATATGCTTTTCAGCGGCATCACGCGAAGCGTTATCCGGCGCCTCAAGGACCAGGGTATTGCCGTTGATTCGCTCCAGTTTCCTGAAACGGATCTTGCTGCTCATCAAGCTTTCTTTCAGGCTACCAGACATTCTTTCGAGGGAACTCTCGACAGCCTTTGCCGTCTGAACTTCGAGTACAAGATGTGTACCTCCCTGAAGATCAAGCCCTAAAGGGATTTTTGCTGTCGGCATATATGTCTTCCACGCATCCGGAAGATCCGGAACCAGGGATGGTAGAAGGAATACGGCAGCCATAATCGTTACAATCAATGCAACAGCGGCCCTTAACTGAATACTTTTAAACATGACATGCCCCTTTAATAAATAGTATTAGGATGCTTTCTGCGTTATTGAAGTAATGGCATTTCTGGATACTTTAATACGAACTTTGTCAGCCACTTCCAGTGTTACGACATTGTCAGTCAATGCGGTAATCTTTCCGTGGATGCCGCCGGATGTCACAACCATGTCGCCATGATGAAGATTGGCAAGCATATCGGTTATTTCTTTTTGTTTTTTCTGCTGCGGCCTGAATATAAGAAAATAGAAAATGGCAAATAAGACCCCAAGCATAACAAAGAAACTGATATCTCCACCTGGTGCAGTGCCGCCACCACCCAAATTACCCATTGCAAAAGCTTGATCGATCAATGTCTTCCCTCCTGATTATCAAATGATTCCCTTATTATAACTCATCCACTCCGCCATAAAATCACCATATGCGTCCTTGGCAATAGCATCCCGGATCCGTTCCATGAGACTCATATAGAACCGGACATTGTGAATGGTATTCAATATCATGGCCAGGATTTCCCCGGCGATAAATAGGTGCCTGAGATACGCTCTGGAAAAATTCTTACAAGTATAACAGTCACATAGGATGTCTATGGGCCTGTCATCTTCCCTGTAGCGGGCGTGCTTTATAACAACCTTTTCTTGATTTGTAAATAATAATCCATTTCTGGCACACCGTGTCGGTATAACGCAGTCGAACATATCAATCCCGCGGGACACACATTGTACTATATCATCAGGGGTACCCACACCCATAAGATATCTGGGCAGCTTCTCGGGAAGGTCAGGTACCGAGGCGGATACGACGGCAAGCATCTCATCAGTGGGTTCTCCCACGCTTAATCCCCCCAGGGCATAGCCGTCAAAATCTGTTTCGAGAAGCAATTCGATTGAGTGTTTGCGCAAGTCCGGATAAATGCCGCCCTGGACAATTCCGAACAGGGCATTACCGGTGATTCTTTTTGCCAGCCGGGAACGTTTCGCCCATTGGGTGGTCCTGTTTACTGCAGCTTCCATCCGGGAGCGTGATGAGGGATAGGGAGGACATTCATCCAGGCACATCATGATATCCGAGCCAAGAGTCTCCTGGACAGCGATGGCCAGTTCAGGGGTCAGGAAATGACTTGATCC
>JBEKJA010000438.1:0-2832 GCA_050011475.1 Syntrophales bacterium | reverse complement strand
TTCAGGAAGTATTGAAGAACAGCGGATTCAAAGGAAAACTTTCCCAGACCCTGTTGCTGTATCCGAAGGATCTCACTGCCGCACCGCAGCTTCTATTGCTGGGAATGGGTAAAAGGCCTGACCTGACAATGGAGAAAATACGCGGTGCGTTTTCCCAAGCAGCCAGACAGTTCACCAGTTTGAATGTTCGCAGTTTCGGCGTTTCGTTAGAGTTTGCATCATCCCGATTTAAAACGGAGGAAGTGTCAGCGGCACTAGTGGAAGGGGTCATTCTTGGCTCCTACCGGTTTAACCGCTACAAAACCGTCGAGAAGGATAAGGATGGAGAAATTGAAAAGCTGTTTATCGTGACGGAACGGGCAGGAAAACTGGATGACATAAAATCTGCAGTATTGGATGCAAAATCCGCATCGCATGCGGTAACGTTCGCAAGGGACCTAGTATCAACGCCTTCGAACGAAATGACGCCAGAGATTCTGGCTGATGAAGCCAGGCGGATGGCAAAAGCACGCAAGCTTGGTTTTACCATCCTAGACGAGAAAGAAATGAAAAAGCAAAAAATGGAGGCACTCCTTGGTGTCGCCCGGGGCAGTGATGAAGAGGCAAAACTGATTATTGTCAAGTATCATGGCGGTACCAAAAAAGGAGGCCCCGTAGTACTGGTCGGCAAAGGTTTGACGTTTGACAGCGGCGGCATATCGTTGAAACCGGCGGATAAAATGGATGAGATGAAATCCGACATGGCGGGCGGTGCAGCCGTGCTGGGGGCCATTCAGGCGGCTGCAGACCTCAGGATTCCCGTCAACGTGATCGGCATCATTCCAGCGACTGAAAATCTTCCAAGCGGGCATGCCTATAAACCGGGAGATATTCTGAAATCCATGTCGGGTCAGACCATAGAGGTCGTCAATACCGATGCGGAAGGGCGCCTTATACTGGCAGACGCCCTGACATTCGCATGCAGCTATAAGCCGGCTGCGATCATTGATCTGGCGACGCTGACCGGTGCCTGCATCATCGCCCTTGGGAACGATGTCATCGGAATGATAGGCAGGAACAAGACATTGAAAGATCTGGTTCGTAAAGCCGGTGAACAGACTGGGGAACGTGTTTGGGAACTTCCATTATGGGAAAATTATGATGAGCAGATCAAAAGCGCCATCGCCGATTGGAAAAATTCCGGCGGACGTTCCGCGGGAACCATTACGGCGGCGGCATTCCTGAGTAAATTTGTCGGTAATTATCCATGGGTTCATCTGGACATTGCAGGCCCTGCATGGCTGGACAAAGACAGGTCATATATCCCCAAAGGCGCATCGGGAGTGGGGGTGCGTCTTCTTGTCGCTTTTCTGAAGGAATGGGCCAAACGGGGCATTGCAAACAAATGAGTCCATGTCTGATTGATATCCAGGATCTGTACACCCAATTCATGACAGATAAAGGTATTGTTCGTGCCGTTGACGGTGTCAGCTTTTCCCTGCAGGCCGGTGAAACGATGGGCATTGTGGGTGAGTCGGGCTGCGGAAAAACCGTTCTGGCACTCAGTATCATTCACCTGATTCCCCAACCTCCGGGAAAAATTGTTTCAGGGTGCATTATCTTCAAGGGACGGAATCTCGTTAAATTTGATGATGCGGAATTGCGTGATATCCGCGGCAAAGAAATATCGATGATTTTTCAGGAACCAATGACTGCATTGAATCCCGTGTTTCGGATAGGGGATCAGATTGCCGAAGTTTACCGACTCCATCAAAACCTTTCAAGCAGGGAGGCGTTGCAGCGGGCCGTCGAGTCACTCAGGGAGGTGGGATTGCCGGCACCGGAAAAAAGAGTCCTTGATTATCCTCACCAGTTGAGTGGAGGGATGCGCCAGCGTGTGATGCTGGCCATGGCCATGGCATGCAAACCGGCGCTGATGCTGGCCGATGAACCGACGACAGCCCTGGATGTGACCATCCAGGCCCAGATTCTTGAGCTTATGGATACCCTTAAGCAACAGTCCGGAATGTCTATTCTGCTGATCACACATGATCTTGGTGTGGTTGCGGAGGCCGCCCAGACGGTTGGTGTCATGTATGCAGGCACAATTGTTGAATATACATCCGTTTATGACCTTTTCAGGGAGCCGCTTCATCCGTATACCATAGGGCTTATGGAAGCGGTTCCAAGAATTCGTCCAAGGAATGGCACCTACCGGTTGACTGCGATACCGGGCTCTGTTCCAACGTTGACATCTATCCCGACCACCTGCAGATTTCAGGATCGATGCGGCCGTGCAATGGAAATCTGCCGCAGACAGGAGCCGCAAATGAAAGAAGCAAGGCCGCTGCATCAGGTAAAATGCTGGCTCTACAACTAATGGTACTGAAAAAATCCCCCCCTTAATCCCCCCTTTCATAAGGGGGGCAAAATGGTGCTCCTTGTTTCCCCCTTTAATATAAGTGGGAGGCAGGGGGATTTAAAGAGCACGTTCCGAGGAGTTTAAGATGGCTGAGCCTATTGTCAGCGTGGAAAATCTAAAGAAAATATTTCCGTTAAAGGCACCATTTCTGAGTGGCAGGAGCAGCCATGTTGTTGCCCTCGACGGGGTTAAATTTTCAATAAATCGAGGAGAAACCCTTGGTCTTGTGGGGGAGAGCGGCTGCGGAAAGTCAACGCTAAGCCGCCTCATCGCAAGGCTGGACAGTCCTACCACAGGAAAAATCATGTTCAAAGGGCAGGATATCGCAAGCCTTCATGGCCATGAATTTCAGACTTACCGAAAGAGCGTCCAGTTAATTTTTCAGGATCCTTACGCATCATTGAATCCACGCATGACCGCGGCGGATATTG